>NZ_NHPE01000086.1:0-268071 GCF_002252895.1 Halorubrum sp. Eb13
GCTCTCAAACAGTGATCCCCACGCCGTCATCGGATTCAACAAAGCAGTCACTACAGAACATTCACAAACTACCCTGAAAGGGAGAGCATATATCTCACGCCAAATGGTACTTATCTATACAAGATGAATCCCTATCGCAAATTTATGTTTATTGCGCTGGCTTGTCTGCTGGTTGGTGTCTCTCTTTGGACGTTGGTTCTAGCCCCGAGTGAGTTTTCACCTGCGATGGTTCTAGACCCGGGATTTTGGATAGCCGTAGTAGCCGGGTTTGCTATCCTTCTCTTTGGTTTTTGGATAGGGGAACGAACAGATACCGGTGAATAAGCGCACCTGCTGAGCGGCTGTTATACGCGATATTATATCTGAAGAATAGGATTTCAACAGAGCCTGTCCGTTCTAATTGCTCTTCTTGGAGTAGTCGCATACATTAGGTGGCGACCCCTTAGGTGACTGAGCGCAGGATCGATATGTTCGCAGCACTCATCGACCGACTGTTTCAGGCGAGAATATGTCTAAAGAATAGGGTTTCAACAAAGCCAAGCGAGATGAATCTGCTTTGACCGCGCTATTCGGTCAGTAAGTGTCGAAAGCCCCCGGCCCACTCACAACCGCTGCGTGACGTCTTCTCGGTTGATTTGGCCACTCGAATAGTGGTCGCAGTTTGATGATTGAAACGACAGTCTCGTCCATCCAGCGCTGGCCGTATGATTTACCGTCCAATTGGGCGTTATGTGCGTGATCGTAGTGTTCAAACAGTAAATATACCGGTCGTGGAGTGTAACTCGCGGTTATGAACCCCTCTAGGTTAGTCGCTCTCTGCTTCTTTTTTGTCAGTGTCTTGTTGTTAGCTCAGGTCAGTGTCGGTGGAGAGTTACGATTCACCATCGGAACTGTGTTACAGCTGGCGGGTGGTTTATTTTTGTTACTGACCAGTCTCTACGGATTGGCACGGTATGAGGAGAATCCAATCGTCAGTGAGTATAACCCGCTAACGTATCTCCTGATCTCTGGCTTGTTACTCTGGGCTGTCGGATTACTTACGCAAATAGCCACAGTTTGAACCGAACAAGTTTACGTTGCCAACAGATCGATTGATCGTGAGTCATACTTGGTTGTGGTTGAATTACAACATTTGAATTTGTTGTAAACCTCTGTCGCTGATAGTTTACCAAGGGCTTGCTGCATACACAGCGTATATGTTGCAGTGCAGCGTGTCATAAAATTAGTTAGTTATCGTAGCGACGTTTCAGGACTGGTAACTCCTAGATTTAATACCGTGTGCAGATGTCAATCAGGTATGCCTGGTAGTGGTCGTTCGGATTCACCAGCGATCAGAGCCATCGGGACTATCGTCGCGCTGATTGCCGTCATCGGTTATTTGATTTTTGACTGGTCGTTCAACGGCTCTGCGAACACTATCCCTGCGGTTATTGGCATCATCGTCGCGGTCTCGGCCATCGGATGGACGCTGTACAGCCGCGTGTATTCAGATGGAGGACCATGATAAGGGCTGGCTTGAGTAGAGATGAGATTGCAAGCATCACAGTTATCGGCATCACTGTTGCCGTGTTCGCTTGGTATCGAACTGGATTGACCGGAATACAGCGATGGACAAACGCTATTATCGTGTTACTTGTGAGTGTCTCCGTGGCAACGGCTACAACTCTTGTCATAAAAAATGGAATCCCAGGTGGCATCGTTCATGACTGGAAACATGCGTACTACTACCGGTGGTGATGCCAACTCGATACAACTGAACTTACAATAAAGCCTGTCATAGAATCGTTCTTAACAAATTTCCGCTTAGATATTTACTAAATTAACTGTTAGATAGGGCATGCGAATGGCCTGATTGCGATGGTTGCTCTCCGCCAGAGTGCCATCCACTAAATCGTGAAGCGGTCTTGTTGAAATCCTCTCCTTCAGACAGGTTCTTGCCTGAAAACCTGTTCCCCAAAGAATGTATCTCTAACGAAAGACACATTCACCCATCCACGGTGATTGTGGTATGGATACTCTGCGGGGTCTGTACCAGCGGCTTGACGATTGCGTACGTGGCCTATCCCGTGTTCCTTATGCCCTCCTCGTTGGCCTCGTCTCCGCTGTGGGTGTATTTGCTGTTAGGCTCCTACTGTCGGGTGATGGAAGTTTTGGGCCAGTAATGATGGGAATCACAATGGCTGTCGTTTACTACGCCTTTGATCCAAATGACGCGAGTTGATGCGACCTTTTCTTATACTGACCGAAGCTAGTTTAGAACGTATCACCTGCTGAGGATTTCAACAAAGCCCGTGAAGCAAAACGCATTAGTGATGCGTTTTGAACTGGCCTGTATGCCCTCCACTAGGCGACAGATGCTTGCCTCCGTTGGAGCGTCTCTCTTGGGAGTTGCCGGATGTCTGGAGTTGGGAGATCCGAACTTGGTGATCGACAACGAGTTGAATCAGCGGGTAGCCGTTAATATCGATATCACCAGAGCATCGGATATGCGGGTGGTCATGCGTACGGACCGCTCGCTCGGAGCCGAGGAAACGACGGCGCTCTCGTATCCGGTTGACGAATCTGGCGAGTATCGTATTCAGATCACGGCTCAAGAGGCGAACACCGGCGGCGAAACGACCGTCTCTGTCGATGAATCCGTTGTTATCCATGCCGCTCTCGGTCCCGACGGGGTGTCGTTCGAAACCCGATAGCGCTCAACCGACTACCATTCTGGGAGGTCGTATCTGTATCCCTTGTATTGACCACGGCCGGGTCAGAGTGTATCACCTGTTGAGGGCTTCAATAATGCCACAAAACTCGACTGTTTCGGGCGGCCCGGTCTGCATACAGGCCGTGTACGCAGCGAGTTAGCGATGGGTGGGGACCGATCTATCTTTCTTCGAGGAGAGAGTCCCGCCGTTCACGGCGGGCGTGAATCCGACAACGCCTCCACAACCTATGTTCAGCAACAATACGGATATTTAACTAACAGTGTATCGTAGCATGACGTACACCGAGGCGGTCACACCGCCCACTCAAATGCACAATATCGGGACTCCGAGGCCTAGAACGTTCGAGACACACTCTCGAACCGCTGTGGTGTCTCGGTCAAGATAACTCCGAGTCCCCTGCCGGGATAGGAGTAACGGCGGTGTGACCCCGCCATCGGCCTGTCATGCCGACAGGCCGTGAACCAGCAAATATCCCACCCCAGCGGTGTAGTGCCGTGGGAAGCCTCGCCGTCGTCGGGCGTAGCCCGACTGCCTGAGGGAACTCCGCTCCCTCTCCGTTTACGGCGAGGAGGAGGTCATCTTCCACTTGTCGCAGTCCAAGTCGCACTTGCCTCGACGGCGTTCTCGACCGTGAGTTGCGCTACTTCTGGCGGAGTATCTTCTCCGCCTGCTGGGAGGAACTGGAATCGTATAGCGTCCCCTGTTGAGCCGAACTGAGCGACAAGAGTAACGATTTCACCCTGATTAGCAGTGACGAACTCAGGACGAGCGACCGTCGTTCCGGCAGCGACCTCAATATCAAGTGAGGCGTCGTATTGATCTAATTTCGTCTCTACCGAGACTGGGACAGCGTTGTTTCCTGTGTTCTCGACGAGGAACGTTCCTCCCGGATACTCGGATTCTTGATTGCTACCCGGAAGAATCTCTGTGCACCCGGATATTGAAACGACACCGAAACATCCCCCGATTGCCTGCAGATATTGCCGTCTTTCCATATCTACGACTCCAAACCGGGCGGTAAATGTCTTCATACACAGTGGTCATCGTTCGTTGAGGTAATTCTCAGTTATTCCGTCGGCCCCTCCTCGCGGACTCGAACTACTGAGGTCGCTCTGCTGGATCGACGCTCTATATTTCGCACGTTGCTATTGACAGAAACTGAGGGGATCACGTGAACGCTACTGAATATGGGGCACGTATACGGACGAATGCTTAGTTTCGTGCCGGTCTGGTTGATACTCAAGCAACCGTATTGGATTCTCCAGCAGTGACTTGGCGGCCCCGGCGGACGACAACGCCGACCCCGAATGCGAGTATCCCAAGTAATAGGCCCAACGGAATCCACATTTTCCACGCGCCGACTCCGCCGAATGACAATGGGAGTGCGACTGGGGATGGCTGGTTGAGGTAGAGCCACCAGTAGTATGTCAGTCTAGCTATCACCGGTGCTAATATCAGGAGTACGCTGATTGCGAGCCCACTATTGTCATAGGCCCACCAACTTGCCAGCCCGAATCCGACTATCACAAAACCTGGCTCAACGATTACACCCCCAGCAAGCGGCAGGAACGGAATAATTAGAACGAGCACAGATACTCCCGCCGCTGTGAGAACTCCCTGTAACGATCGCTTCTGGTCACTTCCCAGTAGTGCGGTCCGGAGGGCAACTTCCATACGCCCAGATCAATCGTGGATGGTATATCTCTTGCTCAGGCCCAGCCTTGTTTAGACCGGTGTCGATCGGACGAAACGGCCGCTATCCGAAAACGAAATGGAACAGAGGGGCTCTCATAGACCGGTCCTGTTCATTCAACATAAACGCTAACCTACGTAATCGGTAGCGTGGCTCTGTTGAAATCCTCAGAAAGTGATATATTCTGCCCCGGTCGCGGTCAGTACAGCTGAATCATAGACCATCAGCGTCTTTCAACAACCGCAGTAGTAGACCCAGAGTCACCACCATTGCGACGACGAACGTAATTGCGATAATAATAGTCCCTATACCGACCATACCTGCTTTCGAGGATATAGCATCAAGAAGATACTGACTCGGGGCCCCTCATTTCAGAACCATTCAGTGCGCAGTCTTCAGCGACTGGCTGTTTCAAGTGAGAATGTATCTGAAGAATGGGATTTCAACAGAGCCGGTAGCGTCTAAACACGGCTGAACGGTTGTTATCGGCGTGCACTTGGTGCACGCACTCCTTAGGTCATAACGCTCTCAAAAGATACCCAGAGTGACTATAGCGTATGAAGAGTTCTATGACATGACAGGCTTCACGTTCGATAGCTTGCACGCCATGCCGGTCAGGTTCCGAAGATTTCAACAGATCTACCAACCAGAATGCCCTATATTTAAATGTTAGCTATGCACAATATTTTAGATATGGAGACACCACAGCAATACGGCGTTGCTGGTCTCGGCCTCTCTGGGAGTCAGTATACCGTCGAACAGACGGGACAGGACAAGAATCTTCAACCCGAATATGAAGGCAAAGATATCACCGGCGACACGATATTTCGCTGTACCTACAGTATGTATGAGGGGAAGGACACGTTTCCGTTCGTCGACGCCGACGGAAACGAGATGTTCACTGTAGAGGCCAGTGGCACCTGGGATATTGCTGGTGACTACGCACTTACCGATGGCCATACTGGAGAACCTCTCGTCATTCTGGACAACGATTTTTCGCTGTTCCAAGACACATGGCGAATCCGCGACGCGGAGGATGGGTCGCTCCTCGCAGAGATTACTTCACGTGGGGGGCTCATCACGATGGGTCGAAAACTCCTGCCGGTAGGACAGTTTATCGGGCATAAATTCGAGGTGACAGACCCGGACGGTAGTTCCGTTGGTTCCATTGAGAGCGACTTCGCAATTCGTGATCAATACGATATTTCGATCAGCGATAGCAGCTCGGTCCCCATAGATCCGATCGTGGCTGGGACAGTCGTTATAGACGCGATCCAGGGAAATTGAGCCATCACGGGGTATGTCAGAGCAAGTGGCCTATCGAATCGAAGTCGTGTGTTGCGTTGCCTCCATCGAAACAGTAGCTCCAGACGCTCAAGATGATTAAATATGGATTTGATACTACGTGCGGTCTAATACGCGACGGCGGTAATTCGTGGATACGATGGTCATACGCTCCGCATTCAAAGATGGATTCACCGCCCTCCGCGCGAATCCGATCCTGTTCGTTGCCGGTCTCCTCGTTGGGGGTGGAAGCCAACTGCAATACGTCGGTCAGCTGACCGACTCACCAGTTCTGTCAGCAGGCGTCTCACTGTCGTGGCTGGTTGTGTTTCCGTTCGTTCTCGGTGGGTTTATCGGAACTGCTCAGGCGGCAATCGAAGGGACAGACCCCTCACTCACCCGATTTTTCACTGCAGCGCGGACGCACTATTTCGCACTTCTCTTTGCAACGGTGGTGTTCCTGCTTCTCGTCCTCGGAACCGCTATCGGACTCGGATTGATCGGATTCGCCCTCGGCATTGTGCCGATAGCGCTCGCCGCGATTAACCGGACAGCCGGTCTCGTCGCAGGTATCGGGTCTATGATCATCTGGCTGGTGTCGATTCTCGCTGTCATTATGTTCGTACAGTTTTACGACACTGCGATCGTCCTTGAAGATCAAAGCGTTACTGATGCGTTCCGGAGAAGTATTGCGCTCGTCCGCTCGAACATCAAAAGCGTCGCCGGATTCTCGCTGGTGTGGCTGGTCTTGGTGAACGCCTTCTTACTCCCCGAATACCTGCTTCGGGTAACGCTAACAGACGCTAAACCGGTTGAGGTATTACCTATCGACCTCGGGATACCGATAGCAGTTCTGCTCCCGATCGGGATTACACTTTCCGCAGTCGGCTTCGCGTACTTCTATACGGTGTACACGGCCTACTACCTGCGACTGAGCGCTGTCTCACCTGCCGTTCCGGAAGCAACGAAAACACCTATCAACGACTACGCATGATGTTCTCGAACAGCTATCGATCGGATCAGGTCCCCGCAACCGCTATTTACAGAAGGTAACCATGGCACGACTCCTTCCGACACAAACCGACGCTGCCGTTGAGCGAAGCGATGCCCCGACGGTACTGAGCCTCGACGACGACGCAACACGAGACGTGATCGAAGCGTTATCGTCCGAAACCGCCTACGAGATCTTTCGACTGCTCAACGAGACACCGGCGACCCCAGCGCGGATCGCTGAGCAGCTCGACCAGAGCGTACAGAACGTCCACTACCACTTGGAGAATCTCGAAGCAGCAGGGGTAATCGAAGTCACGGACACCTGCTATTCGGAGAAAGGCCGTGAGATGAGCGTCTTCGTCGTTTCCGAGGATCCGACGCTGCTCTTCCTCGGCACTAAAGACGATCGACCAAGTCTCAAACGCGCGTTCAAATCGTTCGCATCGCTACTCGGACCCCCGTCGATCCTACTTGCGGTCGGCGAATCGGTCTCACACCTCTTCACCGGTGAATGAGCGATCGTAACGACCGATCGATTCAAAATGCTTCTGTTGTCGACGACTCGACCGTCCGTGACGTGGCACCGACGATCAGAACGCAAGGTGATACCGACGGCTGCGGCTGCCTCAACTGCCGAAACATCGAGACAATCACCACGCATCGCACCGTCTTCGATACGTTAGTCTGGTCAGTTCGCCTGTTTCGGTCCTATCCATCTATCCTCGGCTTCTCGGCCGTAATCATTCTCGCTAATCGACTCCTCGAAACGGAGAGTATCAATATACTTCCAGTACCTGCGATCGACATCATCGAGTTCGTCACAGCGTTCGCGTTCGTTTTTTTGATCCGAGCGTACGTTGCGACAATCGTTGCCGGAGAACTGACCAGTGATCGTGTGACGGCGCGTAAAGGACTCTCTCACACCGTTGCCCGAATCCCCGCGTTCGGTATCACCATTTTACTCGTCATCTTACTGGTAATGAGCACAGTCGCTGCCTCAGCCCCGCTCTTCGGGCTTCTCCTCGTGTTTCCCGGCAACCCTATCGAAATCGTCGGATTTCCTGCCGTTGCAGGGGTCGGCGCTCTCGTCGCCGTGGGTCCGCCTCTCCTGTTGTTATTCAAGTTCTGGTTCGCGTTGGAAGCGTGTGTCGTCGGTCATTACGGTCCCGTCGACTCACTCCGAATCAGTTGGCGCATTACAACGAACTACCGAGCGAAAATCCTCCTCCTCGTCCTGATCGCTCTCGGAAGCGGCGTCACTTTCTACCTGCCTTCGTACGTCTTGCAGATCGGATCGGATCTCGGCCTGCTCTCCTCCCTCGTGAATCTGATCGCAGCGAGTATCGGCGAACTACTCTCCGTCGTCTGGGCGAGTGCTTACGCACACATCTACGTTCAGCAGGTTATTACGGAGTAGCTGCGAATAAGACTAAAAACTCAGTATGATTTTCAGCCGTGCTTATACTATCATGGGGCGTAAGACGGAGTATGGCCCTCCAACTAGGTCGTGCGGTCAGCGATGGCATCAGACGGGTATTTACTCGAACCGGCGGGATCCTCTTCGTCGGGCTACTTGCCATCCAACTGCTCACTCAAACCGCAGTCAACAGCGCCGTGCTCGGCTTTCTTCCCTCTGAAGCAATGACGGAATTCGCTGGAAGCGGCGGGCTGGCACTGCCCGTCTCCGGAAGCGTCGGACTTGCACTGTTCGGCGTGACGAGCGTCCTCGGTGCGGTGTATTTCGTCGTGCTCTCACGCGCTTTCGCCCGGCCGCTCCGTGAACTCTCGACGTTCCCCGCGGGATACGCCAACCGACTCGGACGCGCCACGTTCTCGGCGGTCATCGGCGGAACGGTCGTGAGCATCTCGGTAGGTATCGGCACCGTACTGTTGTTCCTCCCCGGGATATTCCTCGCGGCGTCGTTCATGTTCTTCATATTCGCTATCAGCGTCGAGGATCGCGGCATCTATGCAAGTCTCAAGCGGAGCTGGGGACTCGCTCGTGGATCGCGGCTCAAACTCTCCCTCCTCGTGATCCTGTCTGCCGTGTTCGGTGGGATCGTCGGCGGCGTTGCGCCGGTGTTGGACCTCGCAGGTCTTCCCCTCGTCGCCGACCTCGCTACGGTTGTTCTTACTACGGTCTTCTTCCTCCCCTTCTACGCCATTGTCGCGTCGGCGTACCTGCAAGTACGTGACGATCCCGGTGGTGGCGGTAGTTCCGAAACGATCGACCCGGTTGAGACGTCGCAAATGGCCGAATTATGAACTTCGTCTGTTAAATCGGATTTTTACTTTTCACCGGGTTATTGATCTCAGCGGTGGAACGGTTGATGTATGCCCTCCGCGACACGGCGCAATGTACTCGCACTGCTCGGCGGCGGAGTCGTCATCGGCTCGGCCGGCGGCGCGGTTGCGTACACTCAACCTGATCAGACACCGTTCGTGATTGTGAACAATCAGCTGCGTAGTGCGCAGGTGGTTACGGTGCAGATTCGCACTACCGACACGGGCGAGATACTCATGGACGATACACGGACGATCCCCGCAGGCGACGAACAGGGATACACGGATCTCGTCGCCGACAAACCCCTCTTAGTCACCGTACGAACCGATAACGGATTAGAGAAAACGTATAGTTGGAGCTCACCGGCCGGCAACAATGGGTTAGGGGTCGGGATCACCGCGGACGGGATCGGATTTGAGGTCGCCACCCTGTCATAACCCCCGTTTACACTGGCTTCGCGCTGTGTATCTCGCACAGCTATTGGAACACCTGCTTAAATAAGCAGAAGCTCCGGTGGCCAATATGCAATCCTGCAGCTCTGTTGACCGGGACTGGAACGGTATGTATCAGCCGATGAGGATCTCAACAGAGGCGCTCAACGTACAGGTTCCTATTGTCAGTAGCATCAGCTAGGTCGCTGAACTTGTGCGACTCGTAGTAATCCTCTATAGCCTGTAGCCACTACGACGCACGGAGGATACTTGCGATCGGCGTCTCAGTTCAAACAGCGGAAGGTAACCGAACCCTCTGGTAGTCACTCAAAACAACAGGAAAAGAGTGAATCAAGTCGGCATAGTGATAATGACGCATCTGAGTCGGACAAAGAGTCGGTAGATTCACAGGAAAAATCGACTCGGATGAAATACGCCGAGAGGTACGGCAATTCGTGGCCAGAAGACCGAAAACGCCGCTTCCTCAGAGAACATGAAGTTTCTTCAGAAGAGATGGGTTGGAAACTGAAAGAGTGGCTCTGTTGAAATACTTAAGAACTGATAGGATTGGCGTGGGAGATACAGAGGATGTAGTCAGCACAAGAGCTTCGAGATCTTCTCTAAATGAATCCTGAATCAGCTGATAGAATGTGACTGCTTACTGATACATCCGTTCGAAAACAGACTGCGTAACGATTATAACGACGACGACAATCGTAAACCTCGACAACAGTCCAAAATCCGTCAATGCCCGTAGGGAGACAAGAACAACGAGGGCAACCACAGCAGAGGCGGCTAGTTTCTGGTTCTCGCGGGAGACCATATCGTACATCAACAGAATTGAATAAAATACCTACCGAAAAGTGGTTCCTCTGTACTGACCGATTCATACCCTGTATTGACCGTTCAGAGTGATCGGTCTATATTATGAATGAGACAGGCGATGGTGAGTTCCCAGAACTGTTTCCACCAGCGTCGTGACCGGACAAACGCACCAAACTTCCGATTAAGCGTAGAGTTGACTGTCTCGGATTGACTCCGCTGGCCGTAGAGATCAGTGTCTAAGCGTGCGTTCCATGCTCGATGAAGTGACGTGAATTCACGATGTTTGATCAGTGGGCGAACCTCGTGTTGACGGCAAAGTCGTCTGATATTCTGGTCGTCGTAGCCTTTATGACCGAGCAGAATACCGACACTCTCGGGATTACGCTTGATCGACGACGGGGCAATCTGGCTATCGTGTTTCCGAGTCGTCGTCACGTGGAGATCGAGAATTGCGTTCACCTTCGCATCAACCAACAGCGTCACTTTGAGCTGCTGAATCGTGAGTTCAGCTCGTTTCGTATAATGTTTCGAGGCGTGACTGCGGTCACACCCTGACGCATCAATCCCGACGATTCCGTTTGTCGGGAGCAGTGTCGCTGAGAGAGTCAATAAGACTCGCCATACGACCATATCAAGTCGATTAAACGCCTTACAGAGCGTTGATGACGTAGGAAGTTCGGCTAATCCAAGAGTCCGGCGGATGCGTGGCATCTCGATCAGTTCGTCAAGCAGGTCACGGTAGGTCGTACTCTTCCGAACTTTGAGACACAACAGAACAACGTGTTGGAGAAGTGTGTAGCGGTGTTTAGAGAATTTCGAGGAGTATCGAGAGACCGCTCGACGCGCCAGATGGATCGCCTTCTCAGTAAAACGGAGAATCTGCGACTTCGGGAGGGGCTTCATCTCGTCGAATCACACGGCGAACATGTAACTCTCTGAGTATTTCAACAGAGCCACAGAACCCTAATTCATTAAATCCGCGTGAACATCGCATACAGGAGAACACCGATCAAAATCGCGAAAAACGGAGCCAGTAACAACAAAATCACAACCGCCTCCACTCCACTCACCTGCGAAGACACAAGAAGCATCGTCGGTACTCCGAGAAAAGCTAGTGTTAACACGAGCGCAGCACCCACAACTGCGGGGTCTTTGTCAGGTCGTCCCTCGTGCCTGACTGGCAAATCAAGCGTTTCAATCGCTTGATCAAGGTTAGGGACGGGGCCAAATTGGACCGTGTTTCTCGGTGTCGCATCGACGTTGGAGATCGTTAGCGTTCCCGTATCGAACAGTCGGTCAGGAATTGCATTCGCAATTTCAAATCGGGTTCGTGAGTGAACGGGGACCACCCATTGTGGTGCCTCAAGAACTGTATCATACGCAACCAGTGAATTACCGCGTCGCTGGTATTCGATGGTACCGTATCGGAGGTAGTAGCTGCCGACCCGGACCGCAATAATACAGAGAAGTATACAGAGACCGATACTGCCCCAGAAGATGTTCCCGGTGAAGATCGCGGCGATAATTCCGAAGATCAGAACCGCTACGCCACGATTAAAAACGGTTAGCAGTATCGCGCTGGTACTTCCGAGAAGTACCGCTTTCGGGCTGACCGTCACACGTGCCCGGATATCCCCGTCAGCGGGGTCAGATTCCGGCTGCGGACGACGGAGTTCATCGTCGTCACCAAACCGATCAAGAAGTGCTCGCAAGCCTGATGCGATCGGTCCAGTAGATTCCCCCGATACCGAAAGGATGGTTTTCACGAGCACAAATCCACTGAGCACAGCGACACCTGCCGCCTGACTCGCTGTCAGTCCGACCATCCCGAGTAGCATCATCGCCATCGTGAGCTGGGTTGGTCGCTGAAGAATCTCGCGGGCAGACACCGTCTCGTACTCCCCGGTCTCGAGATAGCCGACACGAAACTCGATTACCTGCGCAATCAACAGCGCACCGATGCTCACACCGACCGGCCATGAAATTGTTATTCCGGTTTCGACCGTAATCCATGACAGGAGCGTGATTGGGACGATAGTAGATATCCAAAGGCCGAGGATAGATAGCGCAAACGGCACGTTTCGTGGATACACCGGTGGAAGCGTCGGGAGTAAATGCCATCCACCTCGTTTGTGTCGTAACTCATGGAGCGGCTCCCGCTGTCCAACGAGATCAGGCGAACCTTGCTTCGCGAACAGCGATTTTAACGCACCGAGAAGGACCGTACTAAAAGCCTCAATCCAGTAGAGCGCCAGGAGGGTCCAGATATTCCAGCCGCTGATGAGTACGCCGGCTAGGGGAATCATATTTGCTGCGATAATTGCGAAGTCGGAGGTCGTTCGGTGCGGTACTGTGGAGGGCGCACTCCGCATATTATGGCGAATACAGGTCTGAGAAATTCAACCTGTGGGAATACACTCGCAAATTCAGATATATAAGTTAATATATCATTTCTTGCTGATAAGTGTCGTGGACAATCGCCGCCACGATAATAATAGGACAATCACCCAGAACAGGGTCCAGATGTTCACAAGCAGCGGCGAGCCGAGTAGCCCCTCACTAGTCAAGACTCCAGATGCGAGCAGTGGGTTTGCGATTCGCAGTACGACAACGAGGAATAGAACAAACGGAAGGAGAAGCATCCCAGTAAAAATGATCCACCGCCGTTTCTGTGACAGTACACTGGCGGCTCGGTATAGTGGGGGACCAATAAGTAGCAGAACGATGCTGAGGCCGACGGCGAGGCGCACTGCTGGATCAGCGGTCGGGAAGGCTCCACGCAGGATGACCATTTCGTCACCTCCGGACTGCGCCACAGTATACAGCCGACCGAAGGGCATTGTCGCGAAAACAAGACAAAATCCTACAGACCGTTTGACCGGTGACTCTGTCGGATTCAATAACCGATACCCGATCCACATCAACCCGTAGCTCCAAAGAAGTCCCGCGAGTGGTGCCAAAACAATCTCCGGCGTTTTCGAACAAGCAAGCTGCCAACTGTTGAAATTTCGTGGTCCCCACGCGCCACAAATGAGACGACCGACTCCCGTGTGCGCGATCTCATGGACTTCGTTGTGTACAAAGAGTAACGCCACGAAGGCGATCGCCCAGCGGCTATCTCCATTGAAGGATAGTGGTTGCTCAGAGTTCATGGATGGTAGCCGATCCTCAGCACTGTACCTCCGTTAGTGACTGTCTGTCTACACTGAGAGCATGTGATCTTCGGGTGACAGCGGCAGAGTAGTTAATTTGATTAGAACCACAGCAACCTACACCGATTATCAAGTAACAAACGGTTCTGCGAAGAGACGGTGGCTGATAATGTTCCAGTATCATGTGTTTCTATACGATAATCGGGTTAATAATGGCTAATAGGGTGTTTCAAGTGCGGAAACGTAGAATTTGATAGTATATATCTGACCCGGTGAGAAGCAGGATGAGCGGACTTTGACATCCTCCCCGCCCTGAAGGGCGAGGATTCCCTCGTGGGGCATCGGGCCGTTCCCAAGCCCCCGAGGGCAACTTCCTCCCACGAAGGGAGTACCGGGTTCGTGCGCTCCACGTCAGGGCGGTGAGCGCGTGGTGACGCTGACTCGTTGCGAGTCGCCCTGCTTGTGGCGTTCCCTGCGCCCAGTCCCAAACGGACTGTGCGAACGCGAGGACTCACGCCCCTCGTTTCGAGGAGCGTGACACGGGTCGTACCATCGACCGTACTCCGCCACACAGCTTCGTGGCGAAGTGCAACCGCGAACGGGGCGTGTTTTGATTAAGCCGTCACCCCCTCCCGTACACGAGCATTACTGCCCGTCCCAGCGGGGTTACGGGTTCTGTGAGGACGGCGAACGAGTCTCAACCACGCACTCCCCACCTCGTTGTGAACCGAAGTGGTGGGCGTGGAACCGTCCGTGTCGGCGGGAAGCGACCCCGAGTCTTCCGATTGATACTTTACGCGATTGGCTTGCTACTATGTTCGATGCCGGGCTAGTTGATGATGTCGGTTGTGTAGGGTTTGTCGGATTCATTCCCGCGCTAAAGCACGGGGCTTTCTCCTTGATTTCCGTAAACCTGAAAGTCCCACCGCTCGGGATTCTTCTGTGTTTACATTTGATGGCGTGACGACTATAATCCGCTGGGCCGGATTCAGATGCCCTCAGTTGAAGGGATTGCGTGGATTGGCTTCATACCGATCGGGTACGAGATGGCGGTGCGAGCGGTGACCCCGGTATTGCCAATGCTCGGGTTGAGCTACACCACGCACGGTGGCACTGCGACGTGGCGGGTATTCTTCGACCACCCGGAGATCATTGTCCCGGGCTTGGTGATCATGTTCGCAGCTATGACACCCATGGAAGAGATCCTATACAGAGGGGTAGTCCACGATGCGCTGGAACCGGCGATCGGATCGCCCTGTCGGGTGCTTATCGGCGGTCTCCTTTTCCGTGGAATACATCTGTTCGGCTCTGTTGAAATCCTCAGTAAGTGATATATATTGATCCGGTCGTGGTCAATACAGGGGCTCATACACCAGATTAGACGAAATATTTGGCTCTGTTGAGATGCTTATAAAGTGACAAATTTTTTTTATTCGGCGTAGTCGTACAGCATGTATATTCAGCGGAGTACCTTTGACAACGGTGGGCGTCACGAGAGACGGACTAGTCGGTGTCGTAGAATGTAGCCAATTTGGATGAACGGACTCATCTCGTGTGGCGAAATTTTATGTTTCATCGTTCTTGACCGCAATTTGTGACCGAACAGCCCTCCAATACTGAGATAGATATCGGACTTATTGCCCAGACGATCTTCGTTCTCGCAGTGGTTATCGGCATCCCTTCGGCGTTTGCGCTCGATGGACAACTCCGCTCTCTCACCTTCGTAATCCTAGCCGTCCTGCTGCTCGTAGGCTTTCTCGTCGTCGGTTACCGCCACGCACGCCGACAGAAGTCTCTTCACCAGCACATCGCTTTTTTGATAGTTTGGTTCGGTGGTTTCGCTCTAGCGGACCGGCTCGCCCGCATAGCAAGCAGCCGGCTCCCAGAGCCAATTCTATACCTCTTGGCGATAGGCGTCACGCTCGGTGCACTGTGGGCCGGTTCACGGCTTGCTTACGATGGTGCACTGACTCGGGCAGTGTTTGGGTCAGACTGAGACTTCAGTAGGAGACTAAACTGGTAAGTCGAGGTTCGGATACTCCCAATACAAGCGTTCTATGTCGCATTCACAGACACGTTCTGTCGGTTAGTTCGGGATCTAGATGGTGAAATATCGTAGCCCCCGGCTGACTGTATCCTCTCTATTCGGCACGCGATACTTGTCAGTTTCAGAGGATTTCAACAGGGCCATCTGTTCTTTTCGGGTGGGATTGTGTCAATACTCCTCACGAGCATTTTAGCTATCCTTGCGGCTGGTGCCTACGAGCGGACAAAAAATTTGACTGTGCCAATCACGGCGCACGCAGGCTATTGGCTCATGTTCACCACTATTTAGCTGGAGTTGGGGGCGAAGTCATCCTTTTTAATTAACAAGCCGGGAGCAAAGCAGGCGAACAACTCATTATCACTTGATCACGATGCTTGGTCGACTCCGAAACCACCGACAGTGTTTGCTGCCCAGCCACCAATCCGACCAAAAATAAGGCCGAACACCGGCGAGAGACACAGAATCATCACGACGGCGATAAGGAAGAACACGATCGTGTTGAGTGACCACGCTACAGCCGTGGCTTCTGTAAGGATAAATCCAGATACCGCAACCACACCACCTAGAAAGCCAGCACGGAGCCCAGCAGCACTCGGCCCTACCGAGCGCTTAGCTGCGATGGCGCCCGCGACCATTGGCCCAACTATTATTGCCCCGCCACCAGCAGTCGCTTCAGAGTTCGGAAGCCAATTTATTACAGCAGTTGCGGGTAGTGCAGCTATTGTTCCGAGAATCACAACGCGCCAGGTTTGAGAAATTCGACGGCCTTGGGTGTTCGAGGGCATACCCTGTATTCTACAACTATACATATAATCCACTTCTTGGGTTGCTGACTCTGAAACAACGACAGAACAACACCGGTGTCAGTGACCAGTATCTAAGTTGTAAACTGCGGTTTAACCGGACAACACGTATAACTAGCCGACGGGAAAACACCGATAGAACGAGGAGGTCCCTACGTGAATGAAGTTGGAACATCGTCTCGCAGAAGCACCGATGGGAGTTATCACCGTCCGAGATGGGGTGGTGTGCGCGTGGAATGATCGGGCGGCCGATATCCTTACAACTGACACACCTGACGGTGAGCCAATTGCTGGGGTGTTTCCCCAGTCGGTCGAAGGGTCGCTCACAAAGGCGTTCGAAGGGACATCGATATCTGATGTAGCATTCGAAGAGTACTATCCAGAAGTCGACCGCTGGCTGTCAGTGTCAGTTGTTCCTGACGACGATGCGGCAACTGTCTACGTTACCGACATCACTGAAAAACGCACCAACAAGCAAACGATCGAACGGCTTCGTTCGGAGTCCGAGCGGGCCGAAATGGTCGATACTCTGATCGCCGACGTGCTTGAGGGGTTGGTCGGAGCTACGTCTCAGGGCGCGATCATGGAGACTATCCGGGACCAACTGGGGACATCGGACCAGTACCGGTTCGTATGGACCGGTGAGTACGCCGTCGACGGCGACGAACTCGTTATGAGCGGCGTTGCGGGTGAGCAGGGAGAACTGTTCCCGGCGGTCCGCGAGGCAGTGAAAAGTGGACAGGCTACCCCGGAACGGCGAGCGGTCGAACAGCAGCGCCCCAAACTGGTACAATCGTTAAGCGAGAATCCATCAGTCCCGGACGCGGTTCGTGCCGCTGGATTCGCGGACGGAGTCCAGTCGGTGTTCGCGCTCCCGTTAGTGTACGGCTCCAGCGTGTACGGCGTTGTCGGTGTCTATGCGGGAACCGAAACCGCATTCAGCGATCACGTACAGGCCAGCTTTGAGACACTCGGTGAACTAGCAGGGTACGCGATCAACGCGACACAGAATCGGAAGCTATTGTTTTCCGACACCCTCACGGAGGTTACGTTCGGGCTCACAGAGAACTCCCCGCTGGTACGTGTGAGCGACACCTGCGAGGCGGAACTCACGCTTGAGGGGACCGTAATGCCGAGTGAGACTGGTCTCACGTGTTTCCTATCAGTATCGGGTTCCGATCCGGACACCGTCGTTGAGACCGCCGAAGCGCTACCGAGTGCGCAGGATGGTCGTGTGATTCGCCAATCGGACGCTGAGCGCGGCCGGATCCAGGTGACGCTGGGTGAGGAAGTTCCGCTCGTTGCGGCAATCAACCGTGGTGCGACGATACAGACGGCGGTGTTTAACGGCGATGACAGTCAGCTGATCGTCGAACTGTCTCCCGACACGAACGTGCGTCGGGTGGCAAACGTGCTCGACGATGACGGACCGGCACCCGTTCTCGCACGACAGGACAAAACCCGCTCGCCGACGACCACGCGGGAATTTCGAAACGATCTGAACGACCGGCTTACTGACCGACAGGCGACCGTCTTGCGGACGGCCTATCTCGCGGACTACTTCACCTCCCCGCGTGGAAGTACGGCCGAGGAGGTTGCGACATCGCTCGGAATCACCGGATCGACGCTGCTCCACCACCTTCGGGCGAGCCAGCGAAAGCTGCTGGACGCGTTCTACGACGAACACGACGACAGTAGCGGATAGCGGTCGGGATTCGCCGGGTCGCGGCCAATCGACATGCGGCCGCTTGCTCTCACACGAAGGGGAGTCTGGATAGTTAGATATCCTCGCTGCGGAGACTCTGAATACTGAGCATATTCCACCAAGCGTGTTCCGTTACATCGTAGCCACATGGCAGTGCGACACAAGTCGCGCGGCGACCGGACTGAGGAACCGACAGACGAGCTATCGACCGAAGAGCTGCTCGACCTCTTCGGCGACGAGTACACCCGGCGAGTGTTCGAGGCAGTCTCCGAGCAGCCTCGCGGCGGACGCGCCGTCGCGCAGGCGGCCGATGTCTCGCGGCCGACGGCTTACCGGCGTCTCAATGAGCTTCAGGACGCCGGACTGGTCACGAGCGAGTGTTACGTCGCACCTGACGGCCACCACCGAGAGCAGTTCAGCGCCTCCGCGCAACATCTCTCCGTGTCGCTCGATGGTGGTGACATCGACGCGACGATCAGTCTGAGCTGCTAAGTCGAAAAGCGATTTACGCCGAACAGATGAGCACACGCTTGCGACCAGTCAGTCGTATCGGGTCCGAGGTATCGGTCAGCGGGGCGGTGGTGCGAGTGGTCGTAGCAGCGGTGATGTTCGTCGCGACATTTGCCGCTGTAGGGCTGGTACTCGCTCAACTCTCAACTCCGGACGTGTTGACTAACCTTCCGAATCAACTTCCAATGCTTTGTGGGGTAGCAGCGGTGTTACGTCATATCCTACGCGCTCGAAACTACCCCCGCCGCGTACGGGCTCTCTCTGGGTCGGCAGTGGCTCAATGATTTCGCCGGCGGTGCCGTAATCGGCGCGCTGTTTCAGGCTGTTTCGACGGCCGCGATTCTCGCTACCGGGAGCGGGAGGATCGTTAGTTCGTGGTCAATGGGGGTTTTCAGCGACCCTGTGACCGTCGGACTCGCGATCGGAGCGACGGCCGCTGCGTTCGTTATTGTCGGGTTGTGGGAGGACTTCATCTTTCGAGGCGTACTGATCCGTGAGCTCGTTGTCGGGCTTACGTCTCGCCAGGTCTCGAGGCCGGCTGCCACGGGGAGCGCGGTCGTCGTATCGGCTCTCGTGTTCGGAGCGATTCATTTGAACGCTGGCGCGGCGGGACTCTCCGCGTCGGTTGCTGTGGTACAGGCGGTGGTCGGAGGGCTGTATTTCGGTCTCGCGTACGTGCTCACCGACAGTCTCGCGCTTCCGGTCGGCATCCACTTCTCGACCAATCTCTGGACGTCGGTCGTATTCGGGCAACCGGAGAGCGGGTATCCGGCGGCGTTCCGACTCACCCGACCGTTCGATCTCGGTGCCGATCTCATCGTCGTCTTACTGCTCCCGACGGCCGTACTCATCGTGGCGATTATGTTGTGGGTTCGAGTCACGCGGGGTGAAGTTCCAGAAGCGTCACTCCGGCCAGTCGGGGAACGTTGATATCGGGGTCGAGGTGACAGATCGCATGACGGATGCGAAGCCGCACTTCGATCGCACCCCCGTTCACTTCGCACGGCACTCATCGCTGTGGCGACCTCAGTTCTCACGACGGGACTCGTCATCGCCGGTGAAGACGGAGTAGGATTTCCGATGTTTGTTCTCACGCTCTGTATCTGTGCGTATGCTTTCATCTCGCCGCTATTCGGCAGACTGTAAGCAGGTGACGCTCTTCAGGGCGCAGACAACAACGCGCTACCAGTCCGAGTGAGCCTAGAGAGATACGTCGAGATTGCGGGTTAGACGGGTCCACACTCAGTTCGGAAACTCAATGACAGCAGCCGTGCCACCGAGGTGACTTGGTTTGAACTCCAACGTCCCTCCGACGGTCTGGATTGCCCAGTTCGCGCCCCACAATCCGAAGCTACTCCCGTGAGCAAGATCCTCCTCGGTACCGGACTCAATGACGTCGAGTTCAGTTTGTGGGATACCAGGACCGTCGTCTGCGATAACTACTTGTACGCCGCTCTCGTCCCGTGAGCCGGTGATTTCGACGCGTGGCGGCGTTCCGTCGCTGTGTTCAATTGCGTTCTCGACGAGTTGTTCAATCGCGTACCGGCACAGACTAGGGTCGGCATCAAGGGTCACAGTAGGAAGGGTGACGCTCGTTTCAGCCTCACCAGTGGAGTCGGTCACGTCGGCAACGACATCATTGACTATCTCCTGAAGCGGCGCCTCTGTTTGCTCCGGTTCGGAGCGTTGCATCAGCGTCTCGAGCCGGCGAGCCTCGGTACTGAGTTGGTGAAGTTGGTCAGCACTTCGGACGATCGGCGTGTTCTGCGTCTCCTCGGCGTGGGCTTTGATAACATCAAGTCGGTTGCGGAGATTGTGTCGAAGGACTCGGTTGAGTACTTGAAGCCGTTGCTGTCGGATTTCCCTGTCAGTCACGTCGAACAATGTGATAGTGAGACCGAGGAGCTCATCGCGATCGTTTCGAAGCTCAGTGATGCGAGGATCAAATTGGCGCTGTCCGTTCGTGGTTTGACATCGAATTGTCTCGCGTTCCGTGAGTAATTCTACGCCAAAGTCAGTCACCTCGCTGATCTGTACACCCGCGCCGATAGTGCCAAAGTGATCTTCAGCCGCCGGATTGACGCGAGCAACACGCCCGTCGCGATCAACGACGAATACCGCCTCATCCATTCTGTTTACTACCGCACGTTCTCCGAGCGTGCCGGTTCCAGGACGATCTGAGAGAATGGAATATCGGGACATACCGAACCAGATCACGACAGCTACCAATCCCAACCCCGTTCTAGCTAAGATGTCATTGAGCCACGGAGTAGACGGGCGAGTGGTTTGGAAGACCAGCAACGGGATAGCGACTGGCGCAACGGCCAGCAGCCCGTCTCGCCAGGTGAACCGATCGTGACGGCGCGACGTTGACAGCACTAACCACATCGCGGCAAAGGCGATCGCTAAAAGCGATAAGAGGAGGACAGACGAGGTGACACTCAGTAGTTGCCGCTGCCCCATAGCGAGGTTGAGCGGGTTATACAGTGCGATAGATTCGAGCCCGACGATCAAAATGCTGAGTCCGGCCGCAACAGTAATGCGACGACGCGTTACCAGCGTTCCCCGGCCCACGTATCGAAGCGCGAATACCGTCCACGGGAGGACGATAGCAGGAAATAGCAGACCCATAGTGCGGTCTGCTGCGGAGTCGACCAGCTGGACGCCAATCGTTTCGAACACGAGGACGCCAGCGTAGACGAATCCAGAAGCACCGAATAGCAGAGACATGACACCAAACGGAACGGCCAAGTCGGCATATGCGCTAGCTGCCGGCCCTCGCCGTTGGAGTGCCACAGACCCGGCGATGATACAGGCAAGCCCGGCGAGTACGGGGACCAGCAAGCGACCCGCCAGTTCGACAGTGAAACTGACCACGGATAGTGTACTATTATACTTCGATCAACCTGTTAATGATGGTATTTTCGAGTGGTGCGTTGATTTACACAGAAGTGTTTGCCGAGATCCCAGTTGCCTCACAGTCCCCTATCATTGCCGGCTTCTGACTCGATGAGCACCCACAGTATGATCGTTGTTAAGAAGGATAGCACGACGCCACTGGTCGGAGAGAGGATCACCGCACCCAAAACGAGCGAGGTGATCATCCAAAGTACAATTCCCGCTCCCCGATGTCGCATGACGGTAGATTGGTAAGTAACCCGTTATGCCCGTCGGAGAGTGTCTGTCCCAGAAACAGGCCAATTCAACTAATCTGTTCGGAGTGATTCCAACCCAGAAACACGCCGACATCAATATATCAGCACATACTGATGATCTGGTATGTCGCAATCAGCGAATGTATTCCGCAGTCCGGTCGTTCGTTGGGGCATGCCCGCTGTGACGGCCACTATTATCGCAGCTATCGCGTTCCTCGTCGTCGAAGATCAGATACTTAGATTAGCGATGTTGGGGGTTGCCGTCGCTGACTTCCTTGTCACGCCACAGATATTGAAACGCGCCGCTCGGAGCGCGTAGCCGGTTCACAAATGAGATAGAGTTATCTGGTTATAGGAGCTAACATAAAAAGAGTGTTTCTGGCTCAGAAATAAGAAATAATATTAAACAGGTTGCCGGGCCAAAGTGATGATAGGTGTTGTATCGGGTGGTGGTCCAACCAGTTACCATGCGCACTCGCACGGAGAAACGGGCGCGGTAACAATGCCAAATAGAGATGTGAGCAACCGATGAGTGATGATCGTCACACGGCGATTCCGTTGCGTGAGTTTCCGGACCCCGCGCTCGCATACACCGTCGACGGTGACGATGCTCGCGTGACCGCCACGAACGACGCCTTCGAGCAGCAGTTCGAACAGGAGCTGGTGGGCGGACGCGTGTCGACGATATTCGACCGGTTCAACAGCTACAATACGACCGGTGACCGGGAGCCAGTCTCACATCTCGTCCGCGGCGATCGGATCGGCATCCGTCTGGACGGATACGGCAACCGAGGCCCGTTCTTCGCTCGCGTAATCCCGTCGGACGACGACACCGGGTATCTAGTGTTTACCGACCTTCGTGAGTGTCCCGACGAAGGTTACTCACCGGGCGTTGACCAAGTGAGCAGCGTCATCAGCCATGACCTCCGGAACCCGCTCGATGTCGCGAAGGCCCATCTCCGTGCAGCACAGGAGACCGGTGACCCCGAGCACTTCGAGTCGGTCGCTGACGCACACGATCGGATGGAACGGATCATCCGTGATGTCCTGACGCTGACGCGCGACGATGCTGTTGTTCAGCCCACAGAGGAGGTCGCAATCGAGACCGCTGCGAGAGACGCGTGGGAGTCGATCGATACCGAACAGGTCGAACTGACGGTTTCGGAGTCGCTACCGACGGTCACCGCGGATCCCGATCGCCTCCAGCGGTTATTTGAAAACCTGTTTCGGAATAGCGTTGAACACGGTGTCGCGACCGACGAAACGGGGAACGATCAGCCGACAAAGGCACCAACAAAAGGTCGTTCAAACGGCCGAGACGGGCAGACGAGCGAGAGCACGACCGTGGCCGTTCACCCATTCGAGGGTGGATTTTATATCGCGGACGATGGGCCCGGTATCCCGTCGACGGAGCGTGAAATCGTCTTCACCCCCGGATATTCCACACGGAGTGGTGGGACCGGTCTTGGCCTAGCGATCGTCGACCGAATCGTCGAAGCACACGGCTGGGATCTGACGCTCACAGCAGCGGATGACGGCGGTGCGCGGTTTGAAATCAGCCATTAGTCAGGGTGTCGGGGGAGGCGACAGAGACCTCTTTGATCAATCAGCCCCGGTCGCGCCTCTCGCCGGGGATCAGTACCCCTCGCGCTCGATACCGGTGAACCGGTCTAACAACTCGTCTGCGTCGGGTAGAAGTCGACAGATGCGGTCCCGCAAACGGTTGGCGTGCTCGTTGAGCGACGAGAACTGGTCGTGGTCCTCGAGACGGTCCTGTGGCAATTCAGCGGCGATAACCGCTCGCTTCGATTCGACTCCGAAGTATTGGCCGAGGAGTTCGTATGCGAGAACCTGACATTGCTGGTCGACAGCGGTCCTGATATCCGCGCGGTCAACCGGTTTACAGAGGTAGTCGTCGAACGGGAGTTCGAGGAGTTCCAACCCCGGGTCGATTGCGGTCACCATGATAACTCTGGTGTGAATATCATACTCTCGTAACTCACGGAGAATATCGTCACCAGACCGTTCCGGCATGTGCCGATCGAGGAGAATTACGTCCGGCGGGTCAGACTCGTCGACCGCAGACAATGCCTCAGGACCGCTGTAAGTAACTGTGACGTCAGCCACTGCGTCCAGCCGGAGGGCGTACGCGTCGGCGACCTCTTTCTCATCGTCAACGAGCAGCACCCGCGGCCTGTCAACGTACATGTCGGCCGTCACGTGGTGTCGATACTTACTACAGCGTTTAATAGCTGTGGCTTCCGAGAAGGTCTCTCCCGGGGATACAGGCGTAACAGCGGTCTACGGGATCTGTGCTCGCCCCAGAGGGTGAGCCGCCACTCGGTGCGTGTCACCGACCGCACAGCGTGGCAGAAGCGAGGCACATTTGAATTGTCGTCCGTCAAGCCGCTCAGACGAGGATTGTGATCTCCAATCGATTCTCGACGACCGAAAATTGGAGTGATCGTTAAGTAGCAATTTGGAGTACCAATCCCGACGCGACGTCAATCGGCTGAGTGACTTTCCTGACCGGGTTGACCCGTGAGCTGCCCTGGGATATCAGGGAGACTACGGTCACGAGTTAGCGTTTGAGACCCAGCGTATAGCGTGATTGCGACCGCACAACAAAGATAGAAGATAGCGTCACCAGAAAGGGTCTCAAAGACCCCAGGCGCACCCCCGGTCGGATCGCCGACAGGAGGCATATTATGCGACGCGTGCGCGATCATTACGGCCGGAAGCGCGCCGTTTGTGCTGTTGTACAGCCATCCGAGAATGACGGACATCATCGTGATATTCAGCATGTACTCCCAAAAGACGGTGAAGTTGCCCGCCCCGCCGAGTATCATCGGAACATGCCAGAGCCCCCAAATAATGCCGATGAACACGCTTGCCGATATCGCCGAAAAACGGCGCTGGAGACGAGGTTGAAGAAATCCACGCCATGCGAGTTCCTCGATCGCGCCAGCGAGAAGAAGTGTAACCCCGAATGTGATGAGATACGCGAGAGGCGGCGCTGCTGGAACGCTCACGTCTCCGCCACTGACGAGCGTAACGATGGTTTCGAACTCCGTGCCGAGCAGCATGATCCCAATCCCGGCAAGATACCAGTGGATGCCGACCCGTAGGTTGCGGAGTTGTCCAAGCCAATCGCGAATGCTCTCGTCGACGATCCAAACAGTGAGACCCGCGCTCATCATCGGCGTCCACGCGTAGACGATCGCCGCAGTGCCGGGCAGCTCAGATCCGAAGACCGCATACAGCATCGCTGCGACGGCAGCGGATACCGCAATCAGTACGAACATGAACGTTCTAACGGGGCTCGCAGATGCTCGCTTTGTGAGTGCGGTGAGCCGGCTCATCGATCTTCCCCACAGGACCATGACGCGAGGTGCGCACAGACACAATTGGATTGACGACACGACCCGAGTTGGGTGATGAACCGATGGCGCTGCGTTAATGCCTGATCTGGACCCGGCATGGCTGAGCTCATGATGACGCCGCAATTAAATCCGGTTTACGCATTTCTGCCTGTGAAGTACCGCTACAGGAATTATACAGTCAATATTTGGATTTATTGCGGAGGCATGGACGAGTCGAAATCCAAGCGTTACAACACTGAGGCGACGGGCGGAGAAGCTGAAGGCAATCAGTTAGTTATCTCGTGGTTTGAGGTTTTATAGAGATTCGAGGAGAATACCTACGGCTTGAGCTGCAGGACGAATCCGACAGAACCCTACACGAACCACTGTTCGGTGGCATTCCCGAGTTTCCAAAGCCCGCAGTTTCAAATGGTGTCAATTCGTACTAAAGAGTAAGATCAGGTCGGAACGGAGCGATTCCGAACGGCCTTGGGAGGCGGCCTCGCCGCCGCTAACGAGACAATACCCGAAATACCAACACGGTGAACGCGAATGCCAGAAACGTTCGTCTGTGCCTGTCGGTTGAGCAAGTCCAAGTGTACCAAGTCTGTCGACGTGTTAGCGACTCCCTCCTGGGAAAAACAACAGATGAGTCAACGGCATTGAGGATAGAAGTAACGGCGGCTTGGCACCGCCAGTCACCCACCGTTTTGCGATGCGTTAAACGATTTCTCGAAGAAGAAATCGGATTCACGATTGCGAACCTGAAACTCCCACCGCTCGGGATTCCTCCGCGTGAACGCGGAGGAGGATGTCAATAGTTGGGAAGTGCCATGTGGATCGGTCCTGCGAGTCAGTAACCCGTACGCTTTTTTGTATCGTCAGACACGGTATATACATGAACGAGGACTTATTCGAACGTATTTTAATTCCGATCGCGAGTCCCGACGACGCTGAAGCGACGGCACGTGCGGTTCGGCCGCACTTAGACTCGGATACGACTCTTATCGTAACACACGTAACCCCGGGAACGGCCGCGGAGACGACAATAAAAACCGGCAGAGATCAGTTCGCAGGAGCGACTTACGAGAAGTTCGTAGACATCCTATACCGTGATGATCTCCAGTTTGAGTGGGCGACGCTTGAAGGGCGCGAGGTCGCGGAGGCACTCACTGATGCGATCGATATGATGGAGGCGACACTCGTCGCCTTCACACCTCGAGATATGGACACGTGGGAGCGGACAATTGCCGGCGACCCGGGAGGTAAACTCATCCGAGAAGCAGACGTTCCGGTGATGGTTTTCCCG
Source organism: Halorubrum sp. Eb13 (assembly GCF_002252895.1). NCBI lineage: Archaea > Methanobacteriati > Methanobacteriota > Halobacteria > Halobacteriales > Haloferacaceae > Halorubrum > Halorubrum sp. Eb13. The sequence continues at coordinate 26,268 of NZ_NHPE01000086.1, forward strand.
AACCAGCAAGCCTGATCGAACCCTCGGAATGCGGCGCTCATCAGCAACTACAGTATTATAACGCGGTGGCTGACGTGTCACATAGTTTCTTTTAAATATACTGTAAGCGACCTCCCTCTATGAGCGCGGTAATGGACAGTGCAGTTGCGAGTACGCCACAAGTAGCAGTGCTTGCTGTCGTTGGCGCGCTTCTCTGTGGCCTTGTCATTCCGTATTTTCTGCGTTCGGTAAGCTAAGAGAGACAGCGCATCGGGGTCTCCTCTCAGAAACGTTGTCACATTCGGAGCTACACAGCACCGGTCCGTCCCACCCGCTCAACTAAGAGATACATCGAGATCCGCAGGCGAGTCCATACGCTCCCTGCCCGCTAGCGGTGGCGCCTAACTCACAGGTGGAGGCGGTCAGCAGCCAGAGACCCGCCTGCAGCCGGAGATAGCTGGGCTACGGGGTATGGGTCAACAACAGCGGCAAACGCCACGTTCCTCGGCGCCGTCTCCATCTCAACTGATACTGCTCACCAACGGTTGTCTCCGAGACGATCACGACGTAGCCACGATCGATTTTTGCGATTCCATCGCCCTGGTCACAAAGATACGCAATCTCAACGACTCGTCGCTCACCCTCAGTCACAGCTGAGAGCGGATCCGCAGTGGAGTGACCGGAGGCCGAACACTCATATCCCCAACTCCGGTATGAGAACATGTGAGCACAGACCGAGGCGTGTCGTCGGTAATCTCGGTTATTTTGTTAGTCGCCATCGTCGTTGTACTCAGCGGAGCTATTGCAATTGCGGCTTTAGACGTCACCACGGCACTCCGGGAGCCGGCGCCACGAGTGGCCCAGTCGAGCGGCGATTTCGCCCCGCAGGACGGGACGAGCGGGGGTATCGTTACGCTCACGCACATCGCAGGCGATCCTGTCGCGGTGTCTGACACAGAGATTGCCGTGCGTGCCGATTGTGACAAAGGCGTCCGAAGCGGCCGCATTGTGCATCTACCAGCCGGGGCAGGGAATGCAATCCGTGAATCCGACGGCCAGATTGCGGGCGCGAATCTCTTCGATGAACGCTCGCTAAAGGCAGTGGACAACGCTGTTGCAGACGTGGGTGACGGTGGAGCGCTGCTTCAGGGTGGCCGGTACGCTGTGGGAGACACAATTATGTTCCGGATCCCGGAGAGTAAGTGTGCGCTGGCCACCGGCAGCGACGTGTCTGTCCAAGTGATCCACCGGCCATCACAGACAGTTGTGATCCGCAAAACGATGGTCGCGTAACCCCAGCCGGGTAGTGGATGGCTCGTCTGAGGTCACCTCCAACGGTGCCGAGAGCCACCCGCTTCGGTAACACACGCCCCACGCTCACCTGTACTGACCGATCACTCTATCCCGCAGATTAGCCTCGGTTCGTACCATGTTCGCGCCTTCTATTCAGAGGACTGTTTGTCTCAGGCGCTGAGGATTTCAACAGAGACGGATCAGCGCGACCTGCTCCATACTGTGGGGATCGTAGATGAGGCTCGGGTCCTTGCGTTGATCGACCTCGTTGAGGATGATGACGGTTCGCGGGCCGTCGTACCGTTGGAGTGGCGCGTATTAGCTCAGACGTGGTATCAAAACGATATTTAACCGATTTGACCGCTAAGATCACTTTTTTGCCGAGACAGCACTGTGCGCATTCGATTTCGAAACCCCCTCGAGGTTATACAGACTGGAAGGCGAATACACCCGCCTTTAGGCGGGTGATGAAGCCGACATGGTGGGAAGCAATCCGCTGGCCGAACGTCTGTACCGAGTTTCATATACCGATGTTTAACTGACAGGCCGCTCTATACGTAGTTAGGAATCGGTCGGAACGGAGCGGATTCCGAACCGTCCTTCAGAGGCGGCCTGTCCGCCCGCGTACCGAGGCAGTATTTGAAAGGGCAGTCGGTGAACGCTACATCCTCGAAGGGTGTGTCTGTGTTGACTGCTCGAAGCGAGTCAGACGATATCCCCAACTCCGGTGATGCCTGCCAGCGTCCCCGCGGCAAAAACAACACTTGGACGCCGTACACGGCCGAGGATAGGGGTAACGGCCAGTTGGCATAGCCAGCAGTCCACCAGTCCGACACTGTGGGACTACCCATGCCCGAAAGGACTGGGAGTCCGGTAATTAGACTGCGAACCTGAAACTCCCACCGCTCGGGATTCCTCCGCGTTTACGCGGAAGAGGATGTCAATCACTCAACAAGACTCTCACGCCTGTGCGAGATCACTCAACGACTCACCGACGGTAAAACCGATTGTGTCGTCGAACTCTTCGCCACCGAACACTATCGCAAGCATCTCCTCGCTCGGGTTATCAATAGTTATTGACGACGAGGTAGCGGATTCGACTTGGATGGCTGGATCATCATCCAGTTCGACCCTCGCGTCATAGGCTCTAGAATCAGTCCATACGTCCTCATACGCAGTCATGCCGTCTTCATCGTCTTTTTCGTCGGCGTCTTCATCGCCCGATGCCGGCGGCAATTCAAATGCGTCCGAGAGAACAGTCTCATCCGCCGAATCGGTAATCGTCACAGTGCCAGTAAGGGTATCGTCAGTTTCGTTGAAAAGGTTGACATCGCCCAACGCGAGGTCGGCAAGACTGTTGACGATCCCTGTACAGCCGGCTGTTCCTGCGATGAGCACTCCACCACTGCAGGCGAGGAACCGTCGTCGGGAAGCGCTGTCTAAATACTGACGGACCGTCCATTGGAGGGCCATGTCACCTCATCGAAGTGCTACCGACATCAAGATACGGAAGACTAAAATCCGATTTGAAACACGACAATTTCCGTCTATCAACCCCCCGTACTAGACTTTTGTAGCCTTCGGAGATGAATTTCGGGAACCACATTACTGCGATAGCACCACCAACGAGCACGAAGTAGCTGAGTGACTTCGCTGAAAAATATTCACGTAGAATAGCGACAAATATTCAATTTAGCTACGCACCTGTGGCCGCCTCGATCCAAAGTAAACGGGCGTCCGCCTCCACCGCACTCGACATCGACGGCGTGGAGCGGACAGACGAGTGACGGCGACGGCAGGCCATACTCAGTTCGAACTGACGCCCGTTTCAGCGGAAAGTGTCGAAGCGATCGGCTTCCGACGGAGCCGACCGTACGAGTGCGTTACCGGTCAGGGTCTTCGTTTCGGCCGTAATGCCCGCCTCTCGCCTCGGGAAGGTCGCCTCTTCTCACGTGTGGTCGGGGCGGACCACCAATCGTCCCCGTAGACGTCAACACCAGCGACAGGACCCTCAGCCGAGCCGATAGTTGCTAACGCGGTCTCGCGCAACGTACATCGAGAAGAGACCGACGAGACACGCGATGACAGCCGAAACGAGCGTCCCACTGAGACCGATCACGAACTGACTAACCCCGAGGACCGAGCCGAGCGCGCGGCCGACAGTACCGGAGTGTGCGATAAGGGTCGGGAGCGCGACGACAAGTACGGCGACCGGGTAGAGTGCGAACGCGAAGGCGCTGGGGACGATCGCTTTGGTACTTCGAGAGACGCTGACGGCCTCAAAACGCGGAAAACCGACACCGATTCCGGTCCCGATCGTCCCCGACACGACCGACAAGACGAGCGCTGACACGCCGAGGCTCGCAACGACCGGTACCGAATGCGGACTCAGAAGTCCCGTGGTAACGGTCGCCACGACGGTTATCGGCGCTATCAGGAGGGCACCGGAGAGGGCGTGTCCGATGACCAGTGAGCGTTCGGGGGTCTCCGAAAGCAGTGTGACGGGGAGCGCTGCGCCCTCTTGACCCACCACGTTGAGCGCGAACAACGACCCGGCAACCCACGTTCCACTGAGCACGATCCACAGCGGCAGCCCGGTTCCGATCTCCCCTGTTTGGACGGCCGTGACAGTCGGACCAGCGAGGACGATCAGGGGATACAACGCGAACGAAAGCGAGATCGGCGACCGGCGTGCACGTTTCCAATCGACTGCAACGACACCGAAGACCGGCCGTGAGAGAACTTTTGAGAGGCCGTTGAGCCGTGAAGATCCCCCCTCCGACCGCTCGATCTCGTGCGTGATGTGAACGCCATCAGCGTACCAAAGCCACTCTGCAAGTCGGGATAGGGACGCAGCCGCGACGACGACGAACGCTCCTGTGAACCCCACCGCGCCGACCGCCCTGAGCGGTGACGCCCCGATACCGAGCCCCACTGCCGCGAGGTCGCCGAACCAATCGATCGGCGTCGGCGCGAGCGCTCGATAGACCGGTTCCAAGACAGACGCGAACGCGTTCGTGAATATCAGCGCGAAGTACCCGATACCGAACAGAAGCAGGAACAGCGTTCGAAGGCGGCTGAGGAGCCGCGATCGAACGCCGGCGTTTCGCACCCCCAGTGCGATGATGAAGCCTGCCGGGATCCCGGTCGCGAGTAAGAGACACAATGTGAGCAACAGGGCGGGGATCGTGAGCAGCGAGCCGGCACCGACGGCGAACGCGACTGTGGCGGCGCTTCCGATTTTGAGGAGGAACGCTGACCAGAGCGTTAGTTCGGCAAGGACGAGGCCACCGATCACGTCCCGGTGTGAGACCGTCGTCAACAAGCCGCCAACGTTGTCTGGGCGAAGCGCGACGGCGTACGCGCGATATCCACCGAATCCGACCACGAAGATCCATCCGTAGACGAACGCCATCCGCGCCCATTCGAGGAGCGGCTCGGTCTCGCTTCCGGCGACGAATCCCCCGGCGAGGTACGCCCCGAACACACCGCCGATTGAGAACGGAAGCAGCATGACGCCCGCGAACGCGAGCGCCAACAGCTGCGTCGTGTTCCTCCTCATCGTCCGCCAGCGGCGTCGGAGTTCGGTCCAGGCGATGAGCCGGGGCCGTTTTGCACGCCTCATCGGTCCTCAATCCGTCCGTCGTCCTCGACTCGTCCGTCTTGTCGGGCCGTCGCGTCTCCGGCGTTCCCGGGAGCCGATTCGGAAGCTGCCGGGCCGCGTTCGGCGGTGACCGAGAGGAACACGTCCTCAAGCGTCGTTCCCTCTTCGGCTTCCATCCGCGCCGTCAGTTCCGCGGGTGCGCCCTCGGTAACGAGGTCGCCCTCGTAGAGGACGCCGACGACATCCGCGAGCTCTTCGACGACCGAGAGGATATGCGTCGAGAGGAACACCGTGTGGCCGTCGTCGGTCAGGTCCGCGATGACGTCGATGACGGTTCGAGCCGCCCGCGGGTCGAGTCCGCTGGTCGGTTCGTCGAGGAATACGACGTCGGGCTCGTGTAACAGCGCCTGAATCAGCCCGATCTTCTGGCGCATGCCCTTCGAGTAATCGTCGATTCGCTTGTCGGCGTCGTCCGTGAGACCGAATCGATCCAACCAGTCTGCGATCCGAGTCTCCATCTCGGTAGCGGGGATGTCACGAAGCCGACCATAGTACTCGAGCTGTTCACGACCGGTGAGTTCGTCGAAGACCGGCGGCTCTTCGGGAAGGTAGCCGATCGATGCCCGAATTTCATCACGGTCAGAGACGGGATTTCCGTTGATCCACGCCTCACCGTCAGTCGGTCGCGTCAGCGACGTCAGCATCCGCATCGTCGTCGTTTTTCCGGCCCCGTTCGGTCCGAGGAAGCCGTACACCGTGCCGGGGTCGACGGCGAGGTCGAGCCCGTCGACAGCGATCTCAGTCCCGAACTGTTTTGTCAATTCACGCGTCTCGATGGCGCCTGTCTCCTGTGTCATTGTGACGGATGGATGGTCAGGTTCGTACCGCAGTCGGTCATAGGGCGATACCTCCGACTCCGACAGCGACGAACGCCAGCGCGACCACCGTCGGAAACACCGCCCGCCAGAGCCGTGAGAACGCGAACCGTCTCGGGGAGCGATCGGTGATGACAAGATCGCCTGTGAGGACGGCCTCGTTCTGTTGCCGTTCCGTGTGTCCCGCGATAAGATACTCCTCGTCGGGAACGGTCCGACGTTCGACGTAGCGCCGCGTCCCGAGTCCGGGAATAATCCGTGCCCATCTCGCAACGGGTTCGAGATCGTCTCGCACGTCGACGAACCGTTGGATTCGCTCGGGTGGCGTTTCACTGGCACCGACGGTGATGACTGTTGATTCCGTATCGAGAGAGAACCGTTTGGCGGACGGGACGACGTCGAGAGACCCGGACGGACCGTCGAGAGTGAACGGACGCGTCGTCATACCGTCATCGAGATGGGTTTGAAACCACGGGATCCCGATCCCGAACGGTTGCCGTTCGGTGACCTCGAACTCGAACCCGAGGCTCCGCGATCCCGTGAACGGAGTCGTAAGGGTCTCGCTCGATTCGTTCGCAACGCCGCGGCACACGACGAAGGAGCCGGTGCTGGCCACCTCGCTCGGGTCTCGAACGGTGGCACGGAGGACACTCGGTACGACCGCAAGCGGCCGGATCCCGTACCAGCCGATCGCGAGACCGAGAGCGATGAAGCCGCTCCCGACGACCGTGTACAGCATCAACGGCAGGGACGCGGCTTGTCGATCGCATGAGCGGCGCGGTCGGTCGTCGTTGCGCCTGACCGGGACGGGTTTCCGTCCGTCCCGACGAGAGCTCGGTCGAACCTGCTGAATGTCGTCGTCACGAACAGTGTCGGTTGCTCACGGAGAGGCCACGAGACCTCTCGGAGGGCTTCGAGGAGGGCCACACTCTACGTGTCAGCGAGACCTACGCATAAAATGACGGGATCGTCCGATTCGAAACCCCGGTGAGACACAGCTGTCGAACCGTCCGTGAGAGACGCCCCGTAAGCCACCACCAGAAGGGCTGACCATGGAGTTTGAGTATCCCGACCTATGGCCCTCCGCTCAGTCGAAAACGTTGCGGAAGCGTTCGGCGTCACACGGGAGTTTCTGACTCCTATTGATGTTCGCCGCTGGCGGACGCTCGCGCTCGTCGCGCTCTTCGTCGGGGGCGGCGTCAGCTCCCCGACGGCACAGCTCAACATGTCGACCCGACAGGAGACGTCTGTGAACTACCCTCCCCTACTCGCTCACGGCTGACGCCGTTCGCTCCTTGAGGGAAGGGCCTCCTGTTTCCACGACGCGCTTTGCAGATAGGAACGTATCCACAGGGAGCGCAGTCCCCACAGGCGTTGACGAATCGCAGAGCGATTCGTTCGCCAACCAGAAATCCTCGATTTCTGGTGACGTTGATTCGGAGTGTCCCACTCCTACATCTTGTAGACCGCGAGAAAGGATGCTCCACGCCGCGCTCGCGTCCCTGTCCGCCTCAAACCCAGAAGACGGACAGGAGTGTTCACGGACCCAAAACGGCTTGTCGGTCGAAACGCCGCACGACGCGCACTCCTTGGTCGTCCCTCTCGGGTTGACCGCGACGAAGTGCGTTTCTTCACGCTCGCACTTGTATTCGAGCAACGAGAGGAACGTTCGCCACGCGGCAGACGCAGTGTTGCGGCTGTTCGACGGACCTTTCATCATCCCCTCCACGTTCAGGTCTTCGACCGCTACAAGGTCGTATTCTCGAGCGTAGTACGCCGAGAGCCTGTGCAAGAAGTCGCGGCGCTTCCGTCGCAGGTCGGCGTGACACTCCGCGACTCGACGCCGTTATTTCTCGTCGTTGTTCGACCCGTGCTGTTTGCGCACGAGCGTCCGTTGCTCGCGCTCCAAGCGGTCGCGTTCGTCTGAGGGGTCAGACGTATCCGCGCCCGGTTGTGGGCTTCGAGGCGCGCCGCGAGCAGTTCTGGTTCCGGTACGAGGACCGGCGGCCTGAGGCGGCACGGGAGCTTCGACGCGAAGCGATTGCGAAACGCGCCTCGCTCTCCGGCGGCGACGCCGCCGCGCGAGCCATCGCGGACAAACACGGGCGGCCGAGGCCGACGTGCCGGACGGAACGCAGCTCTCGCTCGGCGAACTCGCCGACACCGGTATGTGCGCGACGACCCAACAACTGGTATGTCCACCACGAGCGTCGAGACGGCGGCCAATCCGCAGGCGCTGGTCGACAGGCTCCCAGCAGCCCCGGGCGACTGGGAACGGAACGAAGAACCCGGCGGCATCGTTGAGTACCGGCTTTCGGACGAGGAAAGTCCCTGTACCGCGGCGAAAGTCGCTGTCCGTCCCGACATCCTGAGCGACGCGGCCGTCCGGCTCGTCCGCAAACGCGGATGTGGCGACGCGGGGAGCGACACCTTCGACTCGATCGCCGCCGCCACAGACGCAGTCAGCCGAGAACTCCGCCACGTCCTCGCGGCTGTCGGCGACGACCAGCCGCGATAGATTCGGCTGCGGGCTCGGTCGCGGCATCAATACCGGCACTAGCGGCTCCGGTGCGCGGCACCGGCGCGGGCCGATCGCCATACCGACATCGGTATCCGACGGGGTGACATACTGTGTGCCGTGTCGACACGACACACTGACGCCGCTTCGGCCGCGCTCGTCGCACTCGCCGTTTGGATTACCGGGCGGCGAGACGGACGTTCGCCGCGAGCGTTGCTTCGCCCGGTCCCGTTTCTCGGCGGTGCGGCCGTCGCGGTGTTCGTCGAAGTCACGTTCGCGCGGTGGCCGGAACGCACGACTCGCCTCTGGCGGTATCCGGCGATCCGCTTCGGCTCGCCGCTCGCGCTCCTTGCCGCGACCCTGTCGGTTGGCCGTCGAAGCGGCGCGCCACACGCGGCGACGCTCGGAGGCCTCGCCGGGTACTTCGCGCTGCTCATCGGAATCACCACGGACGTCGTTCCCGAGCCGAAACAGTGGTTTCGGCGCTCCGTCCCGGACGAGCGGAGGGCCCGCGACGACGTCGCTCACGGCCGCGAATAACCGGCTCTCGGATCGTCTGACCGAGGACAAGCGACGCCTAGAGCCGTCTCAACGGACGATTAATGCCGCTCGCGCCCCTACATCTGACACTCAGATGTCCGACCGGTACCCGATAGCTGGGCTCCCGACGCCAGACCCGACGTACGATGCTGACCGGGTGGTCGCGATCCAACTCGAGGCGCTAGCGACCAACGACGACCCGTTCACGAACGCCGGCATCGGCGTCGCGTACAACTTCGCATCGCCGGCGAACAGACGGGCGACGGGCCCGTTTGACCGCTTCCGGCAGATGGTGCACAACCCGCGATACGCCCCGATGATCGACCACGTCGAAGCGACGACGGGACCGGTCGAGCGCGACGGCGATGATGCCGTACAACGCGTCACGCTGACCGGCCCCGACGGCCGCACGGTCACGTACGCTTTCGGGCTGTCGCGACGCCGACGCGGCGAACTCGACGAGCACTGGCTGACCGACAGCGTGGTCCGCGAGTAGCGCAGCCGGCCGAGCGATCGCCGCTCGGGTCCCGGTCAGTGATCCCGCCACCGAAGCGACTGCCGATTCAGCGCCTCCACGGCGGGCTTGCCTTCTTCGAGCATTCGGTCGGCGATCGCGATGGCCGCGCGCAGTTCGTCGGCCGACAGCTGCTCGTACGCGGGGGTGCCGTCGACGTGGTCGTACCAGACCCCCTCGAACAGGCCGTCCAACACGACGCGGGCGAAACAGTGGTCGCGGTGGATCGGCCAGTCGCCCGCTTCGGCCGCCTGTTTCGGGAGCGCACCGGTGACCCGCTGGAGATACGTCTCGCGCAAGCGCGTGAGGTCGTCGCCGCCGAGCGTTCGTTGCCCCATTCGACACCGGTGATACGAGCCCGGTCAATAAGACGGCTTTCCCCGCGGCGCTATTCAGCACGGTATCAACAAACACCCCGACATGTGTCAGTAACAATCCGACCGATACAGAGGTCGAGTTCAGCAAGCCACGCCCGGAAGCGAGACACATTGCTACTCACAAACCTTGCCGGGCGTCAATTCCGAGCGACAAAAAACTCGACCGACACAAGACTCACAGATATTTGAGTGATACAAACATATATTGATACTCGTTCCGTAGAGACGCACATGAGCGAATTCGATCCGGCTCCTGACTCAGCGACAGAGACGCCACGGTGGCAAGACGGAACCGATACCTTCGGCCGCGTCTACGATGTGGCCCTCGGTCTCACGTCACCGACGACGTACACGAGGGTTGCAGAACTCGCAGACTGCTCCCCGAACGCAGCGAAAAAGCACCTCGATCGCCTCGCGGAGATGGGGATTGTCCGCGCTGATCGTAGCAGCCGTCCGGCCACGTACGAGCGAAATAATGGGTATCTCGAATGGCAAGAGGCGAGTCGGATCGCCACCGATCTCTCTGTCGATGCGATTATCGACCGCGTCGAAGCGCTTGAACAGCGACGGACGGAGTACGAAGCCGAATTCGGCACCACCGACCCAGCCACCGTTGCGGTGTTCGATGCCGAAGACCACGAGACGATCCACGACCGCATGACTGCAGTAAGCGACTGGCAGGGGGTCATCCGAGACATTCGCTTATACGAACTTGCCCGCCAACTCTCACAGAACGACGGGCACCTCATCCCCGCATAAGATGAGTCCGCCCCCAGAGGATTCAGCGGCTGACTCGACAGGCCCGCCCGATCGACAAACGTTACGCCTGCTTGAAAAACAGTTGACGACGGACCAACTCGTTGCTGCCACCCAGTTCGACCCAAATACGCACGAACCGCGACTGCTCACCGCAACCCTTGACACTGACCGATATCCCGATACGATCGCTGACGCCAGAGTCGATATTCGATGGTTCACAACCGGAGATTTTTCCATCCACTACGTCGAGACCCGGAGAGAGAACACCCACTGGGAGTGTCGCTGGGATCGGCATCCAAACACACACAACACCCGACTCCATTTTCACGAACCACCAACCGGTACTGAAGTCTCAAATTACGATCTCGCTTCACTCCACCCACTCGATGTCTATTCAACGGTGTTCAAAGCGATCGAGCGGCGTATCGAAACGCTCTGGTGAGTGGTCTTTCTGCCCGAACTGAACCGCAGCCAACTAGCAACGAACTACGAGAACTCCGGCCGCTCAGCATACGCGACCGGATCGCGAGACCCGGCGTTCCGGAACGCCTCAAGCCGGAAGGCGCAGGCATCGCAGGTCCCACACGCAGGCTCCTCGTCCCGGTAACACGACCACGTCATCTCGTACGGCACACCGAGTCCCGAGCCACGCTCCGCTATCTCCGTCTCTGGCTTCGTCCCGACATCGATCACGTTCTGAAAGGCGTCGAAAAAAGCCGGACGACAGTCGGGATACCCGGAGAAACCCTCCGAACGCGCGCCGACAAACAGCGTCTCCGAACCGGTCGCTTCTGCGTACGATGTCGCCATCGACGATAGATTCGCGTCTCTGAATGGGACGTACGACGTCGGAATTTCGTCACTCTCCATATCGGCGTCAGCCACATCCATCTCTTCGTCCGTCAGACTCGATGTCCCGATCTGTGAGAGATGCCCCGTTACGATATGAAGGAAGTCACCCGCGTCAGCCTCTTCAGCAAGCGCTTTCGCACACTCGTACGCCTTGTCTTCAATGCGCTTCCCGTACGACGTATGGAGGAAGTACGGCTCGTATCCCTGCTCGATCGCCTCGTAGACTGCTGTCGCACTATTCATCACGCCGGTTACCGGAACCACTGTGCTTTCGTTGCTTATGTCTGCTCAGTTGCGTCGAACTGATCGCCGCTCTGTTCACCACACTGTGCTTTCCACAATGCCATCATCTAACCCTGACACCCTCCCGGCCCGGATCGACCGACGACCCGCCCCGTCCGCACCGGACTGCCGTTGTTTTCATCGTCGAGCCCCTATCGGGTGTATGAGCGATCTCCCGGAGAGCCGCGCGGGTGTGTCGGACATCGACTGTACCGGACTGCAGGCGGTCGTCACCGGGTCGACGAGCGGGATCGGTCGCGCGGCGGCACTGGCGCTCGGCCGGCTCGGCGCCGACGTCATCGTTCACGGTCGCGACGCGGAGGCGGGCAGGGCGGTGGTCGACGAGCTCACTCGAAGCGGGGTCGACGCCGGCTTCCTCCGAGCCGACTTCGCGAGCGTCGACGCGGTCAGGGAACTCGCGGCCGACGTCCGCGAGGAGACCGACGGGATCGACCTCCTCGTCAACAACGCCGGTGGACTCTTCAGGAACGGGGCGACCACCGACGCCGGGATCGAGTACACGTTCCACGTCAACCACCTCTCGCCGTACCTGCTCACGGCCGAACTGCTCGACCACCTCCGCGAGGGCGCTCGCGTCGTCACGACCGCCTCCGGCGCACACGAGGGGGCGTCGCTGGACCTGGAGCGGGTCCGGGGTGATGACCGGTTCACCGGCTTCCGAGCGTACAGCCACTCGAAGCTGGCGAACGTCCTCTTCGCGTCGGAACTCGCCAGACGCCTCGACGCCGCGGACCGTGACGTGACGTCGAACAGCATCCATCCCGGCGCGATCCCGGGCAGCGGCTTCAGCCGGTTCCTGCCCGGGCCGCTCCCGGGGCTCTTTCAACGGCTCGAGTCGCTTCCCGGGGTCACGTCCGTCGCCGACGGCGCCGCGGAGATCCTGTTCGTCGCCGTCTCGCCGCGGACGGCGGACGTCTCTGGACGGTACTTCGCGGATCAACGGCCGCGGTCGCCGTCGAACGCCGCCCGGGATCCCGACGCCGCACGGCGGCTCTGGACGGAGAGTGCGGCGTTACTCGACACGGAACCGCCGTTGGCCGAGGAGTGACCGTCCGCCTCGGCAGGGGAGTCCGGCTTCGCTCGTGATTTCGTCCGTTCAGCGATCGGCCGAAACCGATCCCGAGGGCACGGATCGGACCTCACCCGACGATCACGACGGCGCGGTCCGTCGACCTGAGGACGTCACTGGTGACGCTTCCCATCACGACTTCCGCAACGCCCGACCGTTTCCGACCGGCTACCACGATCTCGTCGGCGTCGAACGACTCGGCGGCCTCGAGGATCGTCTGTGCGACCAACCCCTCGAGTTTCTCGCCCTCACAGCGGAAGCCGGCGTCGGCGATCTCCTCGACGGCGGTGGTCGCCGACGGGATGTCCTCGAACTCCCTCGGCGGTGCGCCCTCGTAATCGGCCTCGTCGACGTAGATCACCTTGACCTCGACTTCGTCGCGGTCCATCGGCAGTGATCGCACGTAATCCGTCTGTTCTACCGTACGCTCCTTGTTCGCGTCGATGGGGACGAGTATTCGATACGTCACAGTCGGAAGTCGTTACTGAACCTACATAATTATTCATCGTATTTTGGCGGATCGGGAATCCGCCGGAGCCGGTGGCGCCCGTCACCCGGCCCGTCCGGTTCGGGATCCGCGGGACCACCGGCGCTACGGTACGAAAACCACCGGACAGTGTTCCTGTTCGAGGATCTGTTGTGGCGTGCTGTCCGAGAACACGGAGTCGATGAACGAGTCCTCGGTGTAACCGATGACGACCGTATCGATGTCCGACCGCTCGACGATCGACAGGATCCGTTGGCGGACCTCGGCCATCGAGCCGACGTCCGTCACCGACTCGATCGACACCTCGACCGACACGTCCAACTCCTCGGCCAGTCGTCTGATGTCCGCTGCGCCGATGTTCTCCTCGAGATCGATCGAGTCCGCCGAGAGGTGGATCGCCGTCACCTCCAACTGGTCGTGAGTTCCGAACGTTTCGAGGGCGTAGTTGACGGCACGTTCGCTGGTCGGCGAGAAGCCGAAGGCCGACTGTGGCACCCGACTGTCCACCGGAACGATGTCGAACGGGAGGAGGACGTGCATACGTGAACTGTATCGTCGGGGAGCATATTTTTATTGATATTTATACATATAATAATCCTCTAAAAACAACGTGGGCGGTGTTCAGATAAGGATGAAGAGTGAGGCGGTGTGTTTTCGATCAGTCCAAAGAATTATGCCGAACCCACCCGCTCGTCATTCGACGTTTACGTCGGTCAGGTACCACGCAATAAGCCGCGCCTGCGCTCGGCGGACGATTCCGCTCGCGGTCGACTTGTCCACGCCGACCACGTCGGCGAGATCCGCCAGCGTGCACCCTCGCGGGACCTCGAAGTAACCCTCTCTGAGGCCGGCGGCGAGGAGCTCCTCTTGTCGGCGTGTGAGGAGTCGGTCCGACCGCTTCTTGTTCACCTTCGAGAGGAGCTCGTACTCGGTACCGCTCGCTTCCAGCGTCTTTCGGAGCTGGTCGAACTCCCCGCGAGTGCCGGTCAAGTCGAACTCGTAGAACCCGTTCCGCACTTCGATCGGAAACTCGGGCGGGAACCCTCCGGCTTCGACGAAGGCGTAGAAGTCGACATCGGTCGTCTCGTACGTCGTGAGGAGCCGATCGTCGGTACGTTCCAACACCTCGTACGCGTCGACCGCATCGTGCTCGCGAAACGCCGCCGCGACCGACTCCGGAGTCCGAGTCAGCACCTCACCAAGTTCCTTCGCGGTGGCGCCGCTGCGGACGCCGGAGAGGAGGCGAAAGGTCGCGTCGGGAAACGCCTCCGACAGGTCGGCGATGTACAGGTCCGCCGGGAGGCGAATGCGGAACCGAGCGTCGATCATGCTGGTCACCGCCGCTTCGGGCAGATACCAACATGTTGGGGTCACACACACATGAATCGCCCGGCAACACTGTAGTATGAACTCCGAGTCGGCCGCTGCGGCCACGAGCGGACGGACGACGCTGCGGACGATGGCGCAAACGATCGCCACGTCGATCGGAGAGCTGCGGCGCCGCGATCCGGTTTTGTCCGCCGTGGCCGCGATCAACGCTGTCCTATTTGGTGCCTTCGCCGTCGGCATCGTCTTCGACCCAACGGTCGTCAACGGGGAACCGGCGTGGCTCAAGCCGACGAAGTTCGCCGGCTCGATCGCACTCGTGTGCGCGACGCTCGGCTGGCTCGGTGTCCACCTCCCGGTCGACCCGGACTTTCGCCGCCGCGTCTCCCGGGTCGTCGGGGTCGGTCTCCTCATTGAAATCGCCCTCATCGGCGGACAGGCCGCGCGGGGCGTTGGGTCCCACTTCAATCAGGCGACGGTCCTCGACGGGGTTGTCGGGGGAGTCATGGGCGTCACAATCGTCGTCGTCACCGTCGCGGTCGCAGCGCTGGCGGTCCGGGCGCGCAACAACGAGTTCGATGTCCACCCGGCGTTCGCCGCGGGCATCCTCCTCGGCATCGGGTGGTTCGTCGTCGGGGCGTTCGAAGGAGCGGCGATGATCGCGATCCAGTCACGGGTCGTCGAGGCGACGGAGCCGACGGTCCCGATCGTCGGCTGGCAGCTCGTCGGAGACCTCCGCCTCGCCCACTTCGTTGGCCTCCACGCTCTCCAGCTGTTGCCGCTGACTGGCTACCTCGCGGCTGTCGGACACCGCCGGGGCCTCGTCGACCATCCGCGACGCGCGGTATTCCTCGTCGCTACCGGATACGGCGCGGTCCTTCTCGGAACCGCCCTCCTCGGCGTCGCCCCGGCCCTCGTCTGACGGGCGACCCCGCGAAACGGACCAGTGGGGCTACACGGTGACGGAGTACCTGCCGGCGTTCCGGATCACGGACCTCACGGAGCGGGAGGCGGACCTGATCGAGCACTTCGTTCCGGTCGCCGTCGACGAGGCGGGTGGCTTCGAGAACTTCCGTGAGACGGCGACGAAGACGAACTCGCTCGTCGATCGGCTGAAGGCGATCGAGTTGTCCGACCTCGACGACGTGGCCGACGGCCCCATCCTGGCCGTCCTGAAAGGACTGGAGTTCGCGCAGTGCATCCGAGAGCCCCTGCCGAGGCGGTGGTGACAGATCAGGTTCGCCCTCTCGTCCGTACAGACCGCCCGCGGCGTCACCGACGAAGAGCGTCGGCAGATAGTCCTCGTGAACCTCGCGAGCGACGCCGTCCGGTGTGAGCGTTCACCAGGCGAGGTGACCGTCTCCGAGAGACTCCGGCGTGCGCGTCACGGGTTATGTGTCGGTGAGTGAGTCGACTCGTAACTCGGGTTCGGCGATCCGGCGTTCCTGTTCAAGCGCGATCGCCATCCACACCGGCGCCAGCGGGTCGGAGTGGTTGAGGTGACCGGCGGCGTCGGCGCGATCGCGAGCGTACATGAACAGGTGGTCGAACCGGAATTGATCCTCGCCCCGGAGCGCTCGTCGCGCTCGTCGGAACGCGCTCCACTCGTTTTCGACCGCTCCCAACCGATCTCGGTACGTCGGATTGGTCCGTCCCATTACGGAGAATCAAGGAGAAAGCCTCGCGTTTCAGCGCGGGGATGAATCCGACAGTTCTCTACAGTAACCAGGAGCTTCTGGTCGGGTGTTTTAACTGAGTGATTGTCATACTGCTAGGTAGCCGAGGCGGTCTACCCGCCCACCTAATCGGACAATATCGGGATTGCCCGAATCCACACAGAAAGCACCCTTTCTGTTGTGGATTTCAGGATGCAGTAAGAAGTACCTCTGAATCCCAAGTCGGGATAGGAGTAACGGCTGATTGACACAGCCAGTAGCCGTCACCGGGACAGCTACAAACCGTAAACACCCCAACCCAGCGGTACGGTGCCGTGGGAACCTTCGCCCTTCAGGGCGGAGAGGATGTCAACGAAAGTGTGTACCCGCTTCCGGGTGCCTTTTCCGGCCGACGACCAGACGGCCGGCTCCCAACAACTCCAAGATAGCTCACCATCCTCTTCGTCGGAACCGCTCTCCTGTTACTGAGTAGTGTGACGGCACACTATGCTTTTCACGGTCAGTCACATACCGGGAAGTATGAGCAGCGACAGAATTGACGCCGAAAGCAAGGTGTCTGGAAACCAAGCGAATATTCCCGCCCGGATTCGGCGGGAACTCGGTATCGACGATGGTGATCAACTCCGTTGGCATCTCGAAGACGACGGGAGCATTCGGGTCCACGTTGTCCGACAGCAAACAGGCACGTTCGCCGACTTTGACGGCTACGATGGTGAGGAACCGACCGATGTGACGAGCGATCACGACGCCTGGGGCGTCGACGTCGAGTAAATGCCGCGAGCACTCATCGATACGACAGTCCTCTTTGCCGCCGCATACCGGCAGGATGGATCCCACGATGCCGCGCTTCCCGTGCTCCAAGGAATCGACAATGGAACGCTCCCTGAGGCAGTCGTCCTCGACTACGTACTCGCTGAAACGCTCAACGGCCTCACGACCCACGCCGGCCACGACGCAGCCGTGGATCTCCTCGATCGCATCGAAGAAAACGCCCGTTTCCACATCGACTCACTCACCACTGACGCCCTCGCGACGGGGAAGGCTCTCTTCCGCCAACACGAACCGCTTTCGTTCGTCGATGCCTGCATTGTCGCGTATATGCAAACCGAGGGGCTCGGCTACCTGTATGCGTTTGACGACGATTTTGACGCTGTCGAGGATGTTTACCGACTCGATACAGCGACGAATCCCTACGACCCAAACTGACGCTGGCAGACGGCACGGCTGGTAACGATGTCCGATCTCAGGGTAGTTGCCCCTCGTAGTCAGCCGCCAGCTCCCGGAACTCGTCCCCACTCCGCGAGCCGAAAGTCGTCGACCTCGCCGTGCGTCTCGAGGTAGCGGAGCGAGGCGTCGATTTCGTCTTCGAGGCCATACGTCGCCGCCTACTCCCGGAGATTTTTCTCGTCAACGTCGACGTCGCTGAGCAGGAGGAGACAGTACGAGCGGTGGCGGCTACCGTCATTGATTAACAGCGTGTGACAGCAGAGCTCTGCCGGGGACTTCTACGGATTCAACAGATCAGACCATTCCGAGGCTGTCCGCGATCGCTATGGCCATTAGCACCACAGTATAAGAGATCACCTCAATTATCGAAGCGACACCTGGCTCTTAGTAGAATTGCGGAAAGACCCGATAACGAGACACTCAACCGCTGTCTCGACAGATCCTCCGGCGAGAGTGAGTGACCGTACGATACCGAAGGTGTGAGCGGCCTGTTCCAAGCCCTGCTTGGACAGGCCGCGGAACTGCCGCAGCCACGGCTGGACGATCGAAAACGGGCACTCAGCTTGGTTGATGTGGACTCCGTCGGGCGATACGTACCTCTCTTTGTGGATGACTGTTCGGTGGTCACGCTCCATCTCTCGGTACGCTTGGAGTCCATCGGTCCAGACCTCTCCCAGCGGCTGGGAGAGGTCTTCAGCCTCCTGAATCACTGGCTCAAGTTCGTCTTGATAGTCGATTCCACGGTGTCCACGAATCACGCGCAGTGAGTCGCGGCACGCCGCGACGAGCGTCAGCTGATCACCGTGACGCCCCCGCCAGCGTGACCGGCCAGACCGTGACGAACCGCCGCGAGAACGGCTGTTCCGCGGCGACTCTTGTCCTTTGTAGCTCGAACAAACCCTGCCAGATTCGCCGACTTGCGTTGGTCCATCGATGATCTGGTCGAGGTGCTTCCAAACTGCGGGGAAGCCGCGCTGAACCGCGGCTTCCACCTCCCGAATCACTGTGTGAACCGTTTTGTAGGCTCGATCGAGGAGCGGCGCAATCTGGTTGATACTTAACCAACATCGACCGTCGAAACCGCCCGAAGTTGGTTAAGGTTCGACCTCGTTAAGCGTGGGGAGCGCTTGGGTGACCATCGCGAACCCCAGCCCGAGCCCGAGCACGAGCGCCACCTGCGACGTCGCTTCCCCAGCGAGCAGCGGCTCGATCGTCCCGGTGTAGCTCATGAAGGCGCTCACCGCGAGCAGGTACACGCCGAGCCCGACACCGATCGCCGCTCCACGCTCCCGGCTCGGCGGATAGTGCTCCATTTGTGGATCGAGAGACAGCGTCCGGTGTTTCGCGCGGCCCCACGCGGCGGCCGCACGGTGGCCGACGTCGACGGCGGTGCCGGCCATGACGGCAGCAACCGCCCCCGGGCCGCCGTAGAGACCCGTTTTATCGCCGTCGGCCGCCCTCTCAGCCGTCTCGATCAGGCCGTCGAGCTCTTCGTAGAACTTCTCGCGGGTAGTTATTACGCCCCAGAGCTTCTTCACTGACCGAAGATCTCCTGCGTCCACCTCACCATTCATCATCATGCTCAGAAGGTCTGTCTCTCCGTCAGCTACTGTCGCCGACGTCGTCACTTCGTGACGCTCCTGCTCAACCTTTCCGCCGCAGCAGACGCAGTTTTTGACGTGTCGTTCGGTCCACCGTCCACAGTGGTTACACTCGATCGGCGTGACGTTGATCTTGTCCTGAAGGAGGTCGACACCTGCGCCGTCGGCGGCCGCGATGTTCTGGTCGATGTCGGTCCGGAACCGAGTGATGTAGTGCTGTGGTGAGTTGGAGTCGAATGACCAGCCGAACTGGGTGCGGAGTTCGACCTCGCTCACTGTCGGCTTCCCGGCGAAGAACGACGCCCGGGAGCGGCGGAAGTGCCGCGGGTTCGTGTCCTTCGCGATGCCAGCGGCTTCTCCAGCCTCGTTGAAAATTCGATACAGGTTGTCGTAGTCCATTCGCGTGTTCGAGTTGAGCTTGGTCCATAGATACGTATCCGGGCCAAGTTCGGCTTCAGGATCGGCGTGGACGGGATGTTTTTCTTCGATCCAGCGACGGAGGATGGCAGCCCCGGGGAAGAGCCGGATGGTTCGGTCGCCGGTCTTCCCGTCCCACGGGATAGACACTTGGTAGTGACCATCTTCCCATTTCAAGTGCTTGTACTGGAGCCGGAGGAGCTCGCTATCAGGTCGGGCGCCGAGTCCCCACTCAGAGAGGATGAGTGCTTTGTCCCGACAACTGGACCGCACCTCAGCCATCTCGATAGCCTCCTGCCAGTTAACGACGTTTCCTGGAAGTGGCGGTTTGCCCTCGTCGCGGAAGCGACCCGGCTTGATCTCGTCGACGCGGTCCTGGACAATCTCGGAGCCGAGCACCTCGCCGAACGTCTGGACGGTGATCAGTAGGTTGTGGATGTAGTTGTTCGAGTAGCCCTGGTCTTGGATCCACGCGAGCAACTCGTCGAGCGCATCCTTCCCGTCGTAGGAATCGTCAAGGATGTCGAGTAGGAGCCCAGACTTGGTTTGGAGGAGGCGCGTGATGTCGACATGGAGAGCGCGGGTAATCTTCCGGTGGCGGTCTTCCCGGTTGTTTAAGTTGCGAAGTTCACGGTCGAACTCGTAGAGTGTCCGCTTTTCTTTGGGGGTAAGACCGTCTTCGTTGACCACGCGTCGACGCGCGGCGTTGAGCTCTCGCTCGCCCGACTCGTACTGGGCGCTGAGGTTCGGATCGTAGAGGGATTCCGCCTTCGGGAACCCATCCGAGAATTCATCGAGTGATGACATACGCTGCGCTACAAATACCAGAGGTAAATATCTAATGGCGAAATTTAACAATTGGACAGTCGAAACCACTTTCTGAGTCAGAATCAAGGTGTTAGTATATAAAACAGCCTCAGTATCCCAAGCATTTATATACAAACGTACAGAAGGAACTGGTAGGCGCAGGGGTGCCCTAGGAAACGGGCCCGGTGCTAGAACACCGTACCCTGTTGCCGTCGGCTATGACGACATCAGAAAGTACGCGCCCTACCGGTGATAATACTGGCGGGGCTCCGACAGGAGCAGAACTGATTGATCACCTCCAGGATGTCGACCGGCCGGTTTCGCTCGACCAGCTGGCGAAGGCGACCGGCGCGGCACGTGACACACTGAAGGGTCGGCTTGAGCAGCTCGAAGCGCGCGGCCTGATTATCGTCTCGATAGGGCTGTACTACGTGACGGTTTCTCTTGTCGACGGTAGCCAGCCGATCGCCGACGGCGGTCGCGCTCACCCGGTCGCCGACGTCGACCTCTCGCCGGAGCAGATCTACACCATCCTTTCGAACGAGCGACGCCGCGAGACGCTGCGCTTTCTCTCTCGCCTGGCTGACCGAGACGCCGAAACGTACGCACCGGTGAGTCCTCTCTCTGCGGTCGTGTGCGGGTCCGGCGAGGAGTTCGACCCAGTGACCGGAGGAGATGACGATGACCAGCACGCGACGTACGTGGCGCTCACGCAGACGCATCTGCCGCTCCTCCACGATCTTGGCGCCGTGGAGTACTACTCTCGCGTCCAGAAGGTCGCCCCGACCGACATCGGCCTCGCGCTCGCGGAACTGATGGACATCGTCGACGGCGCCGCGGACACCGGCGAGTCAGCATGACAGACATGGACTCCCGGCGCCGGCAGATCGCACAGGGAGTTCAGATCGGCGAGCACACGACGATCAAGCAGTCCGCGGCAGAGGCCCTCAGCGGGTGGTCCGGTCGCTCGCACTCACGAGACGACGCCCTCACGCCCCGGCAGTGGGAGCGGATGCTCCGAGCGAGCTATGGCATCGACAACGAGGAGATCGCCCTGGAGTGCCGGCTACCCGTCGTTGCCTGTGGTCGCCTCGGGGTCCGCTCCGGCGAGGTGACTCACCTCCACGAAGACTGGATCGAATGGAACGACGGCACGATCCAGATCCCCACAGAAGAAATTGTGGAAGCTGACTACGAGGTTTCCTCTCTCTCAGAAGACGATTCTGACACCTCTGCCAATCGAGGAGGTACTCCACCGGTGGGACCTCCATTTGATGGAACGTATATTAATAATAGTGAGCTTGTGTTTCCGACAGAGCGCTGGGCGGCCACCTTCCGGTCGGACGCCCAGCTCATACTCCACGAACTCGGTGATTTTCTCGGCTACTCACCACCGCCGCTGCTCGAACGGCTGATCGAAGACGCTCAAAAGACCCACAAGCAACGACTAATCTTACAAGAGACGCTTGTTACTGCTACACAACCGAGGTGTGAGACTTAACTAAGACGGATGAAAGTCACCTATAGGGGCGCGATCAAGCCAATCTAGGAGACCGACGACCTCCTTGAGGACGACGAGTGGGTGGCCCAGGGCCGCTACGCCAACCTATTCTACGCTACTTCTGTATCTCAGTCCAGTAAAGAGTAGTTAGAGCTCGTCAGGATCAAGATCGCCGGCAAGATACTGGTCACCCATCTCGGTGATCTTGTAGTAGCCTCGCTTGACGCGTTCGACGAGGCCATGATCGACAAGTACTGAGAGTCGACGGTTTACTTCGCTTCGTGCCTTGTCAATGTTGAACGCAATAACGGAGGGAGACAGGACTAGCCCAGATGTTGCTAGTGCCTCAAGAATGCGGTCGTCAATGGGCATTTGCATCCACGGGGCTGGCTCTCTCACGGTTCTCCTCTATGCTACATCACTTTTTCAACCGATATATCAAGTGTGATAACTACTTGATGAAAATAATCTCACTAATAGATGAGGTTTTTATATCTATTCTACATATACTAGCTCGTGAGCCATGGCATCACACAGTAAGCCTCTGATCGGAGGAGTAGCTTGGAAGGGACTCATTCAACAAATGGGTTCAGCAGCTGTTGAACTACCTGCTAAACACCACTTTACCGGGGCTGACCTCGGCGCAATAGCGATGCGTGGGCTATGACAGAGAACTGCTCTCCAAGCCCCGATGTGATCAATCCCGAGATGAAATTAGAAGATATTCGCTACAGGGTAAATGCGAATACCTGTGACGGACATGGGCGGTCAACTGCATCTGGAAGAGGATACAACGCTGAACGCCTCTTTAATGCCATATTTGACGAATCTGGCACCGCTTTCCGCGGGACAATTGAGTCACATATTGATAGTTATGTCCCTGGTGAGATAGCCTACGAAGTTGAGGTCAAATCCTGTGTCGCTCGCTATCAGAGTAGTACTAGCGAGCCTGGCCGATATGGACAGTTCCGGATCTGGAAGCATCATCACGACCAGTTGATAGCTGAAACCTCACAGTTCGATTCACGCACACCGATTTACTTTTTTGTCGTATATTCAGTCAGATATGGGATCGAAGAAGAGGAAGGGAAATTACTCGTACCTGCTGAGGTAGTTGACGATGTGCTTGATAACTGGTCTCTTGAAGAGCACGTGACGATGGGCGAACAGAAGACCCGTCAGATCTCGTGGCACCTCCTACTGAAGCGATTAGGTGTCTCGGCAGATCGATTCAAATCTGAGGATCTTATCGACCTCACACATGAGTGACTCACGACTCACTCCAGTTGCGTTCGACATCGAGACCTCTGGATTCGATGCGGACGCTGTCATCACCGTCGCTGGGTTTGCGCACGGTCTCGGTGAATCGCTTATTCTCAATACTGGCGGCCACAGCAAGGTTGATCGCAACACACTGGTGAGGGCGCTTGATGAGGAGTCAACTGGGACAGCCCAACTCGACGTCGCTGCTGACGAGGGCGAACTCCTCGAGGCGGTCGCGTCGTTTGTCACGAACCAACTCGATGGTGACACCCACTACGTGACCGCATTCAACGGTGAAACGTGGAACGGTGGGTTCGATCTCCCCTTCTGTCGAACGCGATTTCTCCAACATGGACTACGATGGCCCTTTGGCGATATTGCGTACGCCGATATGATACAGGTGGTTGACCGGTTCAATACCCATGATCACAGTGACCTCGTTGGGGTGTATGATGTCCTTGTTGGCGAGGAGACGTGTGACCCGTTTGACGATAGCGCCGAAGCAGTGGATGCGTTCCAGGCCGGCGACTGGCTTCCACTCTGTAAGCACAATCTTGCCGACATCCAGCGAACCCGGAAGTTGGCTGAACTGGCCGGACAGTTTGTCGCCCAGTCGGATTTCAAGATGAAGAATCTACAGCCACCACATCGATGAAGGGGTCAGATTGGAGAAAGTGTGCCACGAGGTGCGGAACACCATGTCGATGCTGAGGGCAGCTCGATGTCCACCATCGTCACTGGTTATCGCGACTGCAGGATGAGGATGTTATAGAACTGTTGCCACAATCTTATTACACGATATCAGATGTGAATTATCCGTGAGAACGTGCCTGCGTATTGATCGCCAGGGATTCTGCCAACTCAGAGGAGTGTCCAAATAGTCATGTGAGATACAGAGCGCGTATCGGTCACGCACCCTCTTCGACACCGGTAATTTCGAAGCGGGCCCCGCCCCCTTTGCTCTCAGTCACGATAATCTCCCAGCCGTGCGCGTCGGTAATTTGCTTGACGATCTGCAGGCCGAACCCGGTCCCGCCCTCATTCGTCGAGTATCCTGCCTCGAATACGTTCTCACGATCAGACCCGGGGATTCCGGGGCCGGTATCTGCCACGTAGAAGCCGTCTTCTATCGCACCGACGGACACTGTCACGTCGTTGCCGCCGTGTTCTATGGCGTTTTGGTAGAGATTTTCGAACAATTGCTGGATCCGACTCCGGTCGGCTTCGATGACCTGTGGTGCGTCGGCGTCGAGTGTTGCTTGTCGCGTCTTTACAGTTTGCCAACTGTTCCTAGCTACGTTCGCAAGTCCAATCTGTTCGATCTCATCAACTCGGCTGCCTTCTCGTGCCAGTGTCAACAAGTCCTCAATGAGCGCGTCCATCCGGTCAATTGCCTGTGCTACGCCGTCGATATGGTCACTCGCACACTCGTCCCGAATCAGTTCCAACCGTCCTTCGGCCACGCGGAGTGGGTTCCGCAAATCGTGGCTGACGATGCTGGCGAACTCTTCCAAACGCTCGTTCTGTCGTTGCAATTTTTCTTCGTACTCTTTCTGCTCAGTAATGTTGGTGG
Organism: Halorubrum sp. Eb13; assembly: GCF_002252895.1. Lineage (NCBI taxonomy): Archaea > Methanobacteriati > Methanobacteriota > Halobacteria > Halobacteriales > Haloferacaceae > Halorubrum > Halorubrum sp. Eb13. The sequence goes on from NZ_NHPE01000086.1 coordinate 50,829, forward strand.
CGATGCCACAGGTGGCATATACAGAGCCATTGTCAAACAGTGGGACAATCCGGGTGAGAAAGTACTGACGACCGTCGTCGGTCTGAATGACCTCTTCGATCTCGACCTGTTCTCTCGTTTCATAGACTCTTTGGTCGTTCTGCTGAAATTTCTCAGCCACTTCCGCCGAGTGTAAATCTACTGCCCGTTTTCCTGCGATGTCGGTATCGTCAGCGATGTCGAACAGGTCCCGATGATGTTGATTCATGTACACGTACTCGTGATCGGTGCTTCGAATCCACATCGCGGACTCAACGCTATCGATAACACCCTGTAGTTGGTTGGTGGTCTGGCGGAGTTTGGCTTCACCTTCTCGTTGCTCGGTGACATCCCGGAGTGTGCCGACCGACCCGTTGAACTCCTCGCCATCGTACGGAAGGACGCCCATGTGATCTTCGCAGACGATTGGGTCGCCCTCGCGGGGGTGGACCGTCACTTCGAATGTTACCCCTTCCGGGCCATCGCTCGATAGTAACCGTCCCAATTCCTGCTCGGCCCGTTGTACGGCCTCTTCGTCTTTGATCAGCGATGGTGTGTTCCCGAGAATCGTCTCCCGGTCGTAGCCGACTAATTCCACCAACTCGTCGTTAACGTAGGTGAACTGCCCCTCTTCGTCAAGCACGTACACCGCATCACTGAGTGCCTCGATAATCGTCTCGTACTCTTCTAATTCAGTCTTCCGCCGCTCTCGGTCGGTAACATCCTGAAACTTCGAAAAAATCGTCTGGACGTCCCCATCTGCGTCGGTGACGACACGGTTGTGCCACTCGCAGGTGATTACCTCGCCATCCTTTCGGACGTTCCTGTTGATCACGTGGGTTCCGCCGTCCGCGTCAAGGAGTTTTTCTACAGCATCACCCACCTGTCCGCGGTCGTCACCGGAGACAATTCCCTCCCATGACTCGCCACGCAACTCTGCCTCACTGTAGCCGAGAATCTCTTCGGCCCGTCCGTTCATTCGTTCAAGCTGGAATTCAGGATCCCACTGGACTGCCCCAAGCGGTGATTCTTCAAAAAACAGTGATAATTGCTTCCGTCGCTGCCGAGCGGTCCGTTCGTGCTCCTCACGCTCAGTAATATCGTGACCGGCCCCCCGGAGCTTCGTTACTTCTCCCCCATTCTCGACAACCGGAGTAATTGTCATGTCGAGGAGACGTTCCTCGCCGTCACCCGGCTGGAGTCGCCATGTGTCGTACAGTTCTTCGCGCGTCTCCAACACCTTGTCGAGTGTATGCTGGATGTCTTCGCGGTCGTCTGGATGGAACAGTTTCAGCGCCTCCTCCAGAGGCATTTCGTGTTGGTTATGACGGCCAATGATTCGCCGGGTGCCTGCCGTCAGCACGACAGTATTGCTCTCTGTGTCCAGTTCGAAACCGCCGGTATCACCGTTGAATTCCGTCAATCGCATCAATTGTTCTTGTCTGTCGGCCCGCTCGGCCTCGCGGCGGGCCCGAACGGCGTTGCGGATCCGGTTGGCCAAGAGTTCGTACCGTTCGGTGCCGCTCCCCTTCTGGAGATAGTCGGTGACACCGGCAGCAATAGCGTCACTGGCGACTGTCTCGCTGCCCTTGCCGGTGAAGAGAATAAACGGGAGGTCGGGATACTCCTCTCGGACAGCCTGTAGGAATTCGATGCCATCCGTGCCGGGCATGTTGTAATCCGAGACGACGCAGTCAGGCGGGCGGTCATTAATATTCACCAACACTTCGTCGGCACTGGTCGCTGTCTGGACAGCGAAGCGGTCGTCCTCGCGTTCGAGAAACGTCCCTGTCAGGTCCGTGATGGAGGGGTCATCATCGACGTGGAGAATCTGAATCTCTTGGTGAGAACTGAACGGCATGGTCTACAAAGTGTTACTATCATCAAAAAACTACTGTAGCATAATTAGGACTGAAATTGACCTTGTCGATACCGAGAAATTAATTCATATTTGGCCATTGAAATGACAATGATCTGATGATGACTTTATCCTCTGTATCTCGCACGCTGCTACTGACATGTCGTAGAGAGGTCGGCGTTCGACATCGGTACATTGGTTCCCTGTACTGAGCGGTTCTTGAGTATCCTGTACTGACCGTACTGAGGCAGAATATGTCATATTCGGAGGGTTTCAACAGAGCCAACCTCTCGTATCTGGACTACTTGATCTAAGAGACAGCGCTACAGTATCGATTCTATTCGATCTTCCCATCCTTCCTCACTATAATCATCACCCGGGGCATTTTTGAACAGCCGTACCACAGCATCAATCGATTCGAGTCTGTGTTTGAGTTCTGTTGCGCGCTCTGGGTCGACGTAGTAAGTATTCTCAGAATGGCAGATGAGCTGGTATTCGAGTAGGTTCTCCATCGTTTCGGAGATGTCACCCTCCCTCACCCTCGTCTGTTCGACCATGTGACGTGAAGTAAAGCGCTCGCCGCTGTTCCGGACGAGAAAGCTGAGGATAGTATGCTCGTCAGTATCTGGAACCACTGGAAACGGTGTGTCGTCACTGGATTCTCCCATAATTAGTTGAGTTTCATACTAGGGGTTCGCCAATCTTCGACTACTGCTTCGTAGAGTGGATAGCCACCAAGTCCTCCCGCTTGATTATTGAGTAGCATATCTCGCTCGGTTACAGCTTTTAGGGGAATGAGGGGGAGCGTGTGACACTGCTCGGAGCTGGACCGTCCTCAGCGAAGCCTGCTCCGCCCCCTCTGTAGCGATATACCCAGCCATCCGTCTTATACTTCAGGTAGACACGCACCTCAACCGAAGTTGAATGATTAATGCGCAAGCGCGATCTTGCGGTAGATAGGGTCAATACCTTATGTAGCAACCGAATCCTAATATAGCCCCAATTGTTACATAAGGCATGAACCAGCCATCACCACCCACCTCGCTCCCGAAGTATCTCGCAGAGGGGCTCCCAAAACAGGACACACAGACGCTCCAAGAGGTACAGAACTACATCGAGGCGCTGATCGAGTATCGCGACCAGTCGGTTGACACCGACGAGCTTCCCGAGACTGCCGAACCCGTCGAGGAGTCCGACAATACGGAGAAAAGAACAGTCGTCAAAGAGAAAGTCACCTGTGGCGACGCGAGCTGCAAGTGCGCCAGCGGGAATCCCTCGGATATGCACGGGCCGTATCTCTATCGCTACTATCGTGAGAACGGGACGATGAAATCGGAGTACGTCGGTAAGCCAGAAAGTGAGTAGTGGTGTGGGAAGTTGGCCATAACCACCCGTTCGTGCCAACCTGCGGTCCTAGACTTCCCCACGAAGGGTGTCATCAACGATATCAGCGAACGCAACGTTCTCACGCACCTGTTGTATCTCGACGGTGACTCGGTCTCCGACACTCGTTTCGGGAACGATCACGACGTAACCGTGCTCAACTTTCGCGATCCCGTCACCTTGGTCACCGAGGTTCTCGATTTCAACGTCTCGCTGTTCACCTTCCTCGACAGGCGGGCCGTCGTATTCGTGTTGCTGACCAGCGTGGTCAGCTGACTGAGTGGCCTCAGTCGTGTCGGTGGCTTCGGTATCCGACGTCGATGTCGATATAAGCGCAACACGGTATGTTTCCCCCTCAGCAAGCGTCCCGGTGGCTATCTCACGGTCTGGCACAGTTATCTGGTAGCTGCCATCATCTTGCTCAACAGTCGCAGTATACAGTGTCTGGAGCGTTTCAGAGATGTCCATAAATCGTATATTGCGTTGACTCGTGCCAGTTGACTTGTTTCTAGCGTTTCTAGTGCTCTCAACTGATTGCCGTCGGTCTGATCAAGGTTCCCGAGAGACCACTTCAGGACTCATCGCCAGCATCAAACACGGCCGCAAAGTCTTCGAGAAGCTCCGGTGGCGATCGCTCATTTCCACGAGACGGAAGTGGAGCTTCCCAGCTATTCGATCTCGAGCGTGCGCGCATTCGACACTGACTCCGGTTCGGTTGTCACATTGAAAATTCCGGTATGATAGATCGCCAGCAGTCGCTGCTCATGAACGGTGACGTAATCGATTCCGGCCCGGTCCAGGACTGTTGAAACATTAGTAGGCTCAGATAACGAGACAGAGACGCTTGGAGACGCCGAGTCGGTCATACCAGGTCCTAGGTTTATTCTAGTAAAACCCGACTTGAGCACGGTCCGGATACACCATCTGGCCAGTTGCCGTGGCCGATCTGTCGTCTCCCAACGAGTACGATAGAACAGTCCTCCCGCAGTCTCGGCTGTGACAGTATCCGCCCAGAGGCCGGCTACCCACCAGTTGAACGAGTATGGTAAGATGTCCCGGAGTCAAAACGGACCGATGGGTATCCATAGATATAGACACCTCCGGATACCACATACCAGCCGATTTATTTGATCCCCGAGACATAATTACATGGCTCGAAATACCTGTGGGTGCTCCGCGAAGGCGGGGGAGCGGACGATGCGGCGCCGGCGACTGCTGAGAAGCACCGTCGGTGTCACCACGACGGGCACGCTGGGCGCCGTGTATACTGACGGCGGGATCGACTCTGGAGGCGGCGACGCGGCAGGCGATGATACCGCCGTACAGAGACGCGACGACGGATCTGGGCCGGTTGACGCTCGGTCACCGAGCGAGCTCACGCTCATCGCCCACCGCGGATTTGCGGGCGAAAATCCGGAGAACACCGTCACCGCGGCGCGGGTAGCCGCGAGCGAGAGCGTCCCGGCTGACGGCGGTGGGACGACGAGCCGGCGAGCCGACATCATCGAAATCGATGTCGTTCCGACGGCCGACAACGATGTAGTTGTGTTTCACGACGCCAATCTGTCCGGACGAGACGGCGGTAGCCGTGGGCTCACGGACGCGACAGGTGTCGTCTGGGAGACCGAGACTGCGACCGTCACCAGTGCGGAGGTACTCGGTAGCGGGGACACGGTCCCGCGACTATCGACGCTCCTCGATGTCGTCCCCCCGGACGTAGGCGTGAATGTCGAGTTGAAGAATCCGGGAAAATATGACCTGCGGTTCGCCGAGAAACTCTCCGACTCGGCGCTCGCGGACCGAGCGGCCGCCTGGCAGCCGTTCGTCGATCGCGTCGTTGAGGTGCTCGACGAGCACGACAACGAGTTCCTCTGCTCGTCGTTCTACGAAGGAGCGTTGGCGGCGATGCGTAACGCGTCGTCGTACGCGGTGGCACCCATTCTATGGGAGTCGGTCGGCGACGGGCTCGCCATCGCTCGGGAACACGACGCCGCGGCGGTTCACGCGCCGATGAAGCTCATCGCTGGGACGCCGTTCCACGACACCGCACTCACCGCCGGTGTCGACCTCGTCGCGGAGGCTCACGCGGACGGGCGCGACGTGAACGTGTGGACGGTCGACACGTGGTATCAGGCCGATTGGCTCGCCGCCGCCGGCGTTGACGGTATCGCCGCCGACTACTCGGGTCTGCTTCCGCGGGCAACTGACGCATCGGGCTCGGGCGGACGGCCCTGACGGTTGCACGGCAGCTACCCCTGTCAGCGGTCGTCCGCCGTCAGTCTCCGTACTGGATAGCGCTACGCGTTACGCGCGACCGAGAACCCGAATTCCTCTGAGATTGAACTGCGCGACTCACCAAAGTATATACCACACAATACGTTTCAGTGCAGTCGTATCGCTCCGTACTGGTGCGGATTTTCGCGGACCGAATGGATGTCTACTGGGCGATTCCTACCGTTCATGTCATCTATTATAAGAGCTTATTATTGCTATCACGGAGTTGCTCGTGTGGCCAACGCCAACAATGCAAGCGAGAGGCGGCGTCGATTTCTACGAACGACCGGAGCAGCCGCGGTCGGCTTCGTGTCGGCTGGGTGCCTCGGGGCGACATCCGACGGCTCCGAAGACGCTGGAGGGTCGAGCGACTCGTCGAGTTCGACCAACAGCGCAGACTCGGGAGGCAGCGGGGAGACGACGATCAACTGGTGGCACGCGATGGGGGGAAACCTCGGTGAAACGGTTGACGCGCTCGCGGCCGACTTCAACGAACAGTCCGACGGCGTGACCGTTGAAACCAGCTACAAGGGGAGTTACGACGAGACGCTCAACGCAGTTACGTCCGCGATCGGGGCGGGCGAAGCGCCGGAGCTGGCACAGATCGTGGACCTCGGAAGCCGACTCGCGATCGACAGCGGGGCGTTCGAACCGATGGAGGAGGCGCTTCCGAGCGACCGGATCGACTGGTCAGACTTCCAAGATCCGGTTATCGATTACTACTCGTTCGACGACACGGTGTACTCGATGCCGTTCAACTCGTCGAACCCGATCTTCTACTACAACAAGGATATGTTCGAAGCGGCCGGGCTCGACCCGGAGTCGCCGCCCGAGACGTTAGCGGAGGTCAGGGAGGCGAGCGAGACGATCGTCGATCAGGGGATCGCGGAGCAAGGGATTACCTTCGCTAACGTCTCGTGGTTCCCCGAACAGTGGTTCGCAGAGGCGAACGTCCCGCTCGTGAACAAGGACAACGGCCGCACGACAGACCCCACGGAGGCCAACTTGGACACCGACACGGCCGACCGGATCTTCACGTGGTGGGCCGACATGCACGCAGACGGCCTGTACAACCACGCCGGCGTCGGCAACTGGGGCGCCGCACAGCAGGCGTTCCTCAACGGACAGACGGCCATGTGGATATCGTCGACGGCCGGCGTCGCCTCGGCGACCGCGGGAGCCGAAGAGAACGACTTCGAACTCGGAACGGGGTACTACCCGACGGCCGGTGAAACACGGACCGGCGTCGTCATCGGCGGCGCGTCCCTTTGGATGACCCGCGGCCTGTCCGACGAGAAGAAGCAGGGGCTCACCGACTTCCTGCTGTGGTTGGCTGAAGCGGAACAGCAGGCTTTCTGGCACCAGAACACTGGGTATTTCCCGATCAGTGACAGTGCGGTCGAATACCTCGATGAGGACGGCTGGTTCGATGAGAACCCCAACTTCCAGACCGCGTTCGACCAGCTTCAGGAAACGGAACAGACAGTAGCGACGCAGGGGTGGCAGGCCGGGCCGGCATCGGAGGTTCGAACTATCATCCAAGACGGATACGTCAGTATGATTAACTCCGACGTGACCGTCGATGAAAAGCTCGCTAGCATGAAATCGGAGGCCGACGACGCCCTAGAAAGCTACATCCAGAGCAAAGGGAACTGACATGGGCGTTCACGAGAACACCTTCGACAGCACGTTAGGGGCGTACCTCCTCCTGCTACCGACGCTCGTCGCGATCGTCGCGTTCCTGTATTACCCGTCGTTACAGACGCTCAGGTTCAGCTTCTTCCAGACCTTCCTGTTCGGGCAGAACACACGGTTCGTCGGCCTGGCGAACTTCACCGAACTCCTGAGTTCCCAAGTGTACCTCACGAGCGTCGGGTTGACAATCGCGTTCGCAGCGATAGTCGTCGTCGGATCGCTCGCCGTCGGACTCGCTGTCGCGTTCCTGTTGTACGAGGTCAGCGACGGCAAAGCGGCATACCTGATCGCGGCGATTTGGCCGTACGCGCTGCCGACGGCGGTCGCCGGGACAGTCCTGTTGTTCCTCGCTCATCCGAGCGTCGGCATTTACACGCACTACATCGAGGCGTGGTTCGGCGTCGAGGTCGACTGGTTCACCGTCGGCTGGCAAGGGTTCGCTGTCGTGGCCATCGCGGCGATCTGGAAACAGATCGGGTACAACGTGATCTTCATGCTCGCCGCCCTGAACAACGTGCCCGAATCGCTCAACGAAGCGTGCGAACTCGACGGGATCGAGACGTGGCGACGGCTCGTCCGCGTGTACATTCCGCTCATGTCTCCCACATTAGTGTTCCTCGTCGTGATCAACACGATCTACGCGTTCTTCGGGAGCTTCGCGCTCATCGACCTGATGACGCAGGGCGGACCGACGAATGCCACCAACCTGATGATCTATCAGCTGTACCGTGACGCGTTCCAATTTAACAACCTCGGACTCGCCTCCGCGCAGTCCGTGATCCTGTTCGTGCTCGTCGCCGGGCTCACGTTCGTCCAACTGCGCGTGTCCGACCGCTACGCACACTACTGATGTCACTAGACACCGAAGACACCGCAGTCGGCACCCGAGAGGACGAACCGCTGTCAATAATCTCCGACACCCGGTTGGTCCCGGCGCAGTGGCGCGTCCACCTCGGACTCATCGGGTCGATCCTACTGATGGCCTCGCCGCTCCTGTTGGCGTTCGTCATGAGCACACAGACCGTTCCGGAGGTGTACGATATTACCAACGTCGGGATCGGAAGCGACGGACTCGCCAACTACGTCGAGGTGTTCACGACCTACGGCATGGCCTCGTACATGTTCAATTCGCTGGTGATGTCGATCGTGGTCACCGTCGCGAAAATCGCAGTGAGTCTCCTCGCCGCGGTCGCGCTCGTCTTCTACGACTTCCGATTCAAGAACGCAATCTTCTTTCTGATTCTATTTACGCTGATGTTCCCGGTTCCGGTGCGCATCGTCCCGCTGTACGAGATGATGGCCGCACTGGGATGGACGAACACGCTGTTAGCTCTCACCGGACCGTACGTCGCGAGCGCGACAGCCGTGTTCCTCCTCCGGCAGCATTTCATGTCGATCCCCGACTCACTGGTCGAGTCGGCCAAGGTCGACGGGGTCGGTCCCCTGCGCTTCCTCTGGGACGTGTTGATCCCGATGTCGCGGGGCATGATAAGCGGACTCAGCGTGATCACGTTCATCTACGCGTGGAACCAGTACCTGTGGCCGCTGATCGTCATTTCCGACCAAAACAAACAGGTCGTACAGGTCGGCATGAAATACCTTCAGTCAGTCGGGAACGCTGGCCAGACCGACTGGGGGCTCATCATGGCGGGCGCCGTGTTGACGTTGCTGCCGCCGCTGCTGGCGCTCATCGTCTTCCGCGGCCCGCTGCTGGAAACCTTCGGACTCTCAGAATGACCGGAATCACGACGACAGACTTGGTGAAACGCTTCGACGACCTCACCGCGGTCGACGGCGTCGACCTCAACGTTCGCGAGGGCGAGTTCCTCGTTTTGGTCGGCCCGTCGGGCTGTGGGAAGTCGACAACCCTGCGGTTACTCGCCGGGCTCGAATCTCCCACGGAGGGCGCCGTCGCAATCGCCGACGAGGACGTGACAACGACGTCACCGGGAGAGCGCGACGTCGCGATGGTGTTCCAAAGCTACGCGCTGTACCCGCACATGACCGCGAGGGAGAACATGACGTTCGGCCTCACGACTGCCACTCAGTTCACCGACGACGAGGTCAACGACAGGGTCGCAGAGGCGGCCGAGATACTCGATATCGAGGACCTCCTCGACCGGACGCCCTCTGCGCTCTCCGGGGGCGAGCAGCAGCGCGTCGCCATCGGCCGCGCGCTGGTTCGCGACCCGGAGGTGTTCCTGATGGACGAGCCGCTCAGTAACCTCGACGCGAAGCTCCGCGTGCAGATGCGCGCCGAGCTCGCCGAGTTACACGCCCAGCTTCAGACGACAACGTTGTACGTCACACATGACCAGGTCGAAGCGATGACGCTCGGCGACCGGGTCGCGGTCATGAACGACGGCGAGATACAGCAAGTCGCGCCACCGCAGCTGTTGTACGACGCGCCCGCGACCCGGTTCGTGGCCGAGTTCATCGGTAGCCCGGGGATGAACACGGTCGAGGGCACGATCAAGCGACGCGGCGACGCCGTCCACGTGACGTGGGAGCAAAACACCGTTCCGCTCCCGCGTCCGGTTCCCGAAGCCGTCACGTCGCGCGCAGGCGAGAGCGTCGTCCTTGGGGTTCGCCCTGAAGACCTCTCACAAGAGAAGCGCGGGCCGCTGAATATGGAGGTCACCGTCACCGAACCGCTGGGCGACTCGCTGCTTACGCGGGGCGTTGTCGGTGCCACCGAAATGGAAGTGAGCCTCCCGCCACGGTCGGCGGTCAATGTGGGTGACGTGCTGTCGCTGACCGCCGATCCCCAGCGGCTGCACCTGTTCGATGTCGAGACCGGAGCCGCGTTCTACCACTCCGCCGACGACGTCGCCTCAGAGGCGACCGACCAGACCGCCCGCGACGCGCCACGGAGCAGAACATGAATGGCGTCGAAACGCAGTACGACGCCGTCGTCTTCGACAACGACGGTGTGCTCACCTACCCGACAGACGAGTCGGTCCTGACGGAAGCGTCTCGGAGGGCGTTCGCGGGGTTCGATATCGACCCCGCTCCGAGCGATCTCCGCTCGCTCGTCGATGAGCTCTCAGTGGAGACGGTGCGAACGCTCACCGACCGGTACGAACTCGATGCGGACGAGTTCTGGCGTCGTCACGAGGCGGAACGCACTGCTCTGCAGTTGGAGGCGATCCGAGACGGTGAGAAACCGCTCTACGACGATGTCGGGACGCTTGCCGATCTCGCGGTACCGACAGCGATCGTGAGCAACAACCAGCACGCGACGGTGGAGTACATCGTCGCGGAGTACGGCCTCGAGACGATGTTCGAGGCGTACTACGGACGAAAACCGACGCTTCGAGGGCTCGAGCGTCGAAAACCGGACCCGTCGTATCTTGAGACCGCGCTCGACGCGCTGGATGTCGACTCGGCGCTTTATGTCGGTGACAGCCGCGTCGATATCGCGGCGGCACGCGCCGCCGGCGTCGACTCGGCGTTTATAAACCGTCCGCACCGGCGCGACTACCGTCTCGACATCCAACCGACCTACCAGCTCGAAACCCTCGCAGCCATCCCCGACCTCCAGCCACGCTAATCACACCCATACCTCACTTATGGATCCACGAATTGGTTTCGTCACGTCAGTAGCATCGGATCTCGAAACGCAGTTGCGATTCGCCGGCGAGCGCGAGTTCGACTACGTCGAAGTGCTCATGGACGGAAAGCATAACCACGAGCGTCTCACGCCACAGGCGACGGCTATCAGACAGATACTCGACGATCACGGACTTGACCTGCTCGTTCACCTCCCGTTCCCGACTGACATCGGGTCACCGTACGAGCCAGTCCGTACCGGAGCTATCGAGACGCAACAGACCTGTATAGATATCGCGGCCGAACTAGGGGCGGAAAAGGCCGTCCTTCATCCGGAGTCCTCCGCGTGGACAGTCGCGTGGGACCAGGAGGAACTCCGAGAGTACATCGACGGATCGGTCGCCGAACTGACCGCGTACGGCGCCTCGCGGGACGTCGAAATTTGTGCTGAGAACATCTTCGGTAGCCCGTATACCATCGAACACATAGACGAACTGCTCGCTGCCACGAACGCGTCGATGACGCTCGACACCGGTCACGCCCGGGTGACCGGATACGACGCGACGGAGACGGCCGCGTTCGTCGCTGATCATGCAGACCGAATCTCGCACGTCCATTTGAATGACACGCGCCGTCCAGCAGACGAACATCTCCCGTTCGGCGCCGGAAACCTCGACTTCGAACCCATCTTCGACGCGTTCCCGTCTGACTGGCAGGGGACACTCTCGCTCGAAGTCGGGACACAGTCACTCGACTACCTCGGTGAGTCGCGCTCGCAGTTGGACCGATACCTCTGATCCCCGGCGTCGCGGAGCCGGGGACCGTCAACCGCTGCAATTCGTTGTGAGTCGGAGTCCCTCGCCGCGAGGTGCGTAACTCGACAGTCGCCGGCCACACAGGACGGGTATCCCACACACGATACCGGACGTACTCAGGTGACGTGGGTCGGTTGAGCAATCGTCGACCGGCTGCGATCTGTGCGGGTGTCGCCGTCGCGTGTCCGTTCGTGTCGACCCAGAAGGGAGCCCCGCCGTGATGAAGGAGGTGGTCGAACACGAACGACTGCGGAATCGGGACGACGCGATCCCGTCCATGTCGAGCAGCGTGATGCCGTTGTCGAGTGATGGTCGCAGTATCTCCTCTATGGGTGGATCAGCGTGGCCAGCGAGGAACCGATTGCGAGCAGCCCCCGTGGCGGCTGATCCACTGCCAATCGGTCCGAGGTTGGGTGCTTTTCGGTCCTCGACTCGACGTCATCAATCTAGATATGCCGCGGCGTGGCGCTTCCGTGTTTTCAGAATCTAAGGGCTCTGTTGAAATCCTCAATTGGTGATATGTTCTTGGAGGCGTGCTGCATACAGGGCGCGAATGTGGCACGTCGCAGTGACGAAATCAGCATAGTTCGATTCGGTCAGTACAGGGAAATCACAAATTACTTGATAAACTTAGTTCGCTGAGTCTGGGTTCCCGTTCGGTCGAAGTACCGTATTAAAGAGAAGCACAAGTCCTGTAAGTACGACTACGCCCCCAATTGAGCGAGCAGCAGTCGATATCCCTGTCGTGTAACCACGTACCGCAACAGCGATATCACCGAGTGCCGCAACTCCAAGCCCGAGCAAAAATACAATTATGAAGAGTAGATAGCGAATCGATTCAAGTAGTTCATCTGTTTTGGAGGGCATCAAAACCAGTTCGAGTGGTGTTTGTGATAACTTTTTTGAAATCGTAAACGACTGATCAGTTCGCAGGCAAGTTCTATCGGTTGGTTCAGGATTCATTTTGAGAAAATAACGCAGTCCCCGTGCTGACTACATCCTCTGTATCTCTCACGCCGATCTTATCAGTTCTTCAGGATTTCAACAGAGCGAAATAATCCAACAAACGCCAACCCGAACTCTGCCACCGGATTTTCGTCACTGGTCGGCTGATTCCAAGACGGTTTCCGCGGTCGCCGTCACCCCGTCTTCTAGTTAACCAACAATTTGGGATAGTCCGGCAAGTTGTTGGTTAAGTTCGGCCATCATCACGGTACATACTCTCTTCTACGGAAATCAGCAGTCAGTTCGACACGCGGAAGGTCCGAGTAGTGTCTCGATTGCCGTGGACGACGTCGACCTCCACGAGATCTAACGAGGTGAAGATGTGATTCCAGTCTCGGTAGTACAGGGGAGTGCCCTCGTCGACGTAGTTCACATCTGGGTCAGACGACGATGAATCACGTATTGGAGCCTCGACCTCCGCTGTGACCAAGATGTTATTCGTCACTCGAGCTACGTCCTCGAAGGCCCACTCAACATCGGGATGGAGGTGTTGGAGCGTTTCGACCGAATACACCGCATCGAACTGTCCGTCGTCGAAGTCTCCGATGATGTCTTCTATCGGCCCGCAGTGAAACGTTCCGTCGGCGGCGAGTGTGGGGTAGGTCTTCCGCATCGTGTCGAATGCCTCGGCGTTGATGTCGACGCCAGAGAGGTTTTCGAAGCCGCCGTTGGCGAGGTGTTTGAGATGACGGCCAGACCCACACCCGAGTTCGAGAACCGTTGCGTCACGAGGGAGGTGTCCGCTGAGAATATCGCGAATTACCGTGCTCGTCTCATTCGGACCGTAATGTGCGTAGTACGCTGGTGAGTATTCGCCCGCCCGGTCTGTCCACGTGTTTCGGACGGAATGAAGATCCACGTGTATCAACACGGGCAACGGTGTAAAACGCCGTCGGACAACGCCTGACTACAGAACGGGCGTATTCCGACCCTCACTATCGATTTGTGAGATCGGCGACGCAGCTACCGAATCGACGAGTGAGTACTCGCGGTCACGACTCGTGCCTTCTGTTTCGAGGAGGTTGTAGTCGGCCATCTTCGAAAGGTAGGTCCGAACGGTGTGCTTCGTCGGCGGGTCGTCGACCGCCTCAGTATAGCGGTCGTGGATCTCGCTTGGTCCGAGCGGGCCGTGGTCGCAAACGATATTGTAGACGACGCGCTGGTATGGGGTAAGTGAATCGAGGCTTTTCTGCTTAATTTGTGCCCGAGCGTCTTCGGCTGCATCGAGGAGGATGTCGTTGGTGATTTCCTCGTGATTAGGACATGTATGATCTTACGGGCTTTCAGCGGGACTTATTGTACGTAATCGCTGGTCTGGATGATCCACATGGGCTTGCGATCAAAGACGAGCTCGAGGACTACTACGAAAAAGAGATCCACTACGGCGGTCTCTATCCGAATCTCGACACGCTTGTTGAGAAAGGGCTCGTGGAAAAGAGTCAGCGCGATCGACGAACCAACGAGTACACGACTACTCGTCGAGGCACCAGAGAGATCGAGGCACGAGCTGAATGGGAAGCCGAGTATATCGACTACGACGGCTGAAACGTCGCTATCGAGAACAACCTGTGCCTGCTACTTTTCCAGAATTGAGTCGAGCTTACTCTTTCTCAAAGAGGCGCCGAAGGCGGCGGGTAGCAGGGTAGTTCACTCCAAGTCGTACCCCCATTCCCGGAGCGTCGCAACGATTTCATCTGTGTGTTGAAGTCCGACAAGTAGCGCAGCTTCACGCAGATCGGCCTTTTTGACTGACTCTCCGAGCTCTGACTCTAGCGTTCGTGTCGTCTCACGCTGGGTGTTGACCGTCGATTGCTGGAGATGAAGTTGGACAGTCTGCTCACGGCCGTCGGTAATACTGCTTCGGGTAAGTACCCAGGGGAGCTCTTGTCGAGACGATCGAGGCTTACTGTCTCTCGTAGTTTGTATCGCAGTATCTGATGTATCACTTTCTGTTGATTCTGTCGTTCTGTCGGTAGGATCAGCTTCTGAGGTAGCGTCAGCCTCGTTGGTTGTCTCTGTGCTCCCCCAGTCGTCGTCAGCAGCTCCGCTTTTAAATCCCCCCATCACGCGGTCACCTCTTGTTCGTCCTCATCAAGGGCTCCTGGCTCAGGTGGATTCGGTGCCTCAATTCCGCCTTCGCCTTCGATGAATCGGCCAATACGGTCAAACTGCGCAAGCGTCTCTACCTCGTAGTCACGCCGACGATTACGGTGAGTCTGAACGTAGTTGAACGCGGAACACTGCTGACGCCAACAACCCTCCATCAACGACGTTCGGTCTCCGATGACTTCGGGGACCTCATACGGGATTGTTTCGAGCATCTCTTCCTGATCGCGTGTGCCCTTGAATCCGATCGGCACCGCACCTAACACGCCGACATCGATGTTGAGCTGGTCCGCAAAGTTCGTCGCGAGCTCTTCGAGTCCTTCGACGGCAGCTTTCCCCTTTGCCGATGGCTCAATCGGAAGCAGCAGATTCCGCGTTGCGTAAATCGCGTTATAGAGATGCGATCCCTCGGTTGCCGGTGGATCGCAGATGAGTATATCGTATTTGTCGGGTACGCCCGCTTCGCCGAGAACCCGTCGCAACTGTGCGTGGACGTTGTATGCGTCACCAAAGTCTTCGGCCTTTTCTTGTTCTCTATCGAGGTGCTGGGTGAGATCAGACAGCGAGTTATGTTCTGGAATGATGTCAATTCCTTCCGCTGTTTCGATGAGATCCTCAAATGGACCGCGTGGGCTTCCAACCATGTGACGGACTAAGCTATCCGCACTGGCGTCTGCTCGATTGGTGTCAACCCCAAGAAGGCGGCTTAAATCGCCATCTTGTGGGTCAAGAGGGACCACAAGTACGTCGAGGCCCGCTCGTTGGTGAGCAACTGCCGCATTCGCTGCGAGTGAAGTTTTACCGACCCCACCCGCTTCACTGTATACCGTATACGCGAGCATATAGCCATGATTCGGCTCTTAGCTAATGAATGTACGTCAGACACTCATCCAACTATCTAAGATAGCTTACTTAGACAACTAAGAAATCTAAGACACATATCTTAGACATGTGCCTAACTTACTAATCTTAGTTATCTTAGATTGTTTTCTCAGTTCTATGTCTTAGATATCTTTGTGAGACGGCTCAGAACAATATCAAGGCCACGAACAGCAGTTCTTGACTTATTTCTGGTCTTAGTCTCACTGCATACCGCTATCGATCGTTTACCCGCTGATCCGTCTGTGAGAACGCGTCGGTCGCCATGTCGGCGCGTTCAGCGGCCTCGATGTGCTGGTACGCCTCGCGGACCTGTTCCTCACTGTTGTCGAGATATCGCGCAGCAGCGGCGTATCCGAACTGTCGAACAAGCACTTCCCCGACCCCCCGTCGACCACCATGCAGTTCGAGATAATCGCCATCGAAGGAAAGATCGAGATCCGCACAGCGCTCAGCGAGCTCATCATGCGTCCAGAGTCGTTTCATGATGGACCGTGCCCCATCCGTCGTGAGGGGCTTCGGTTCGTTGAGATCGTACTCGGCGGCGGCGATCAGGTCGGGCGTCCCACTGCGGACGCGCTCGATCGCGTCGTCGTCGAGGCCGGCGTCGGCGAGCCCCTCGATGACGTGTGAGGCGAGCGACGGCCGGTGCAGCGTCGTGAACACCGGCCACGACTTGGGTACGTCCAATACCTCGGAGTATCGCTTCAACGGCGTGATGACGGGCTGAGGGAGTGAGGCCGCCTTCCACTCGCGACTCTTCCGGAACACCGTGACGCTGCTGTCCGCAAACGAAACGTCACGCCAGCGAACCCCGTTGCGGCCCTCGTGATCCTCTTTCGGCGCGGAGAGAAACTCCGCGCCGCGGAGGCCGGTGTAGGCGACGACGTACACGAGCGCCTGCTCGCGACAGCGCTGGTATGCCTCGAACCGAGCCCGCTGTTTGGCCTGCCACGCCTCGCTCTCCGGGTCGCCCCGGTCGGCGTGGGGCACCTCGATCGCGCCGAGCGCGTCGAATGCCTCGGAGACGCGACGATCGACGAACTGCGTAATCAGGTCGCGATGGACCGACTCCCACGCCTGCTGGTCACCTGGGCGGCGTCCGTCGTTCTCGGGGAGCGGGTCTTCGGCATCGGACTCGCGGGCGTAGTGCCGCGGGATGTAGCCCTGTGCGTGTGCCCATCCGCACCAAGACGCGACGTGGGCGTAGTAAGTAAGCACGGTCCCGGCGGCGTAGCCGGCGGTCGAGAGGTAGCGCGCGTAGTCTGAGAACACTGTGGTGTCGAGATCCGCGAACCGGATGGTGTCGCTGTCGACAACGCCAGCCCACGACTCGGGCGGGGAGGCGTTTACCGGGTCAGCCGTCTCACCAAGACACCAGCGCCGGAATCGATGCAGCTCGCGCTCGGCGTCGGCACGGTACGCGCCCTGCTCGCCGGCGTCACCCTTCCCCTTGTCCATGAGGTATTTCGTGAATGTGTCGTCGATCGCAGTCTCGACGGAGCGGCGACCCGTCATTGGACTTCCGGAGTGTGAGGGTTGTGTCGTCGGAACGCCGCTCCAGCAGCGGTCGGGCTGGAGCGTCCGTCAGTGGAAGCGTCGGCCATGATTCTGAATCTGCCTCGTTTGGGGCCACGGGTGAGGGTCACTAAGAACTTACTCTGTCTTACTCAACTAAGACAGGGTAAGTGATTTCGGGCGCTATGTGGTTTTGTGAGAGCTAATCCGGTGGTATCGGGTACGAGAGCCATTCTTAGCGGCATAGCTTCATTAGTAAATTGTATATCGCTATATGAATTTTCCGCGGTGGGAAAGTTCCGGAAGTATGCCAATGGAAACCTACAGACGAACTGTTCAATAGAGGTATGGGCGACGAGGCCGAACCACACTTCCGAAACAGTACGAACGTCCGACTCTAGTCCTGCTAGCGAATTTCGATCATACAGCGGCGTTGAATCGTACACCGGCCACTCAACCTGCGATTTTCGAGCAATCCGGCGAAAGACGGAACATCGGGTCTCACGAGTTGGTGCCACTGTGAGATGCTGAACGGAACCCGCTCAAAAACGTCCCTCTCTGTCGTGTAGTCAATCATCAGCAACAGCATCGCCGCAGTGAGTGTTATGCTTTGGACCCAGATTCGTCGGTCACATCGTCGTCACCTGCCCAGACGCGTTCGGTAGCGAACTCTCGGATGATCGCGGTGTACTTGTCGGGACGCTCGATACTACAGGTGTGTCCCGCGTCCGGAACCACGCTGATCTCAGCCGCCGGGAGCTTCGGTTCGAGTGTTTCGGCGGCGTCGGGATTGAGGCGATCCTCTGCCCCATTGAGAAGGAGTACTGGGTCGTCGAAGCTTCGGAGCTTCGTCAGGAAGTCAAGGCCAGCCAGCGCCATCGCTCCCTGCCCGTAGCCAGCCAGCGAGATTCCACCATTGATGACGGTCGCAACGATATCTGGCGGGAGGGGCCCGTCTTCGAGGTCGGCTTTGACGCCGTCACGGAAGCGACGGTCGAGCGGGCCGATCGCCGCCCGGATCCGGTTGAGGAGTCCGGCGACCCACGTCGTCACGCCGAGTACGCCTCGGTAGTCCGCACTGGCCCCCGACAGCACCAACCCGGCGACCCAGGCCGGTCGCCTGGCAGCGTACTCGACGGCGAGGTACCCACCCAGCGACTGGCCGACGACGAGTGCCGGTTTGTCGGTCTCGTCTCCGAGGATGTCGTCGAGTGACGGCAGCAGCATCTCGTCTGCGGCTGGGTCGGCTTGATCGGCCAAGGTCCGATTGCGGTCAGCCCCCCGTGTCGGCTTGTCGGCCGCCATTTGGTTCGATGATCGGTGATTTCCCATACCCGATAACTAGTCACCCTCTCAATAAGCGACGGCGCGGCGCTTCCGGACTTCCAAAAAGAACTGTACCAGACGTCAATTTGAACTCTATCACCGGATCGTGAGGAGTAGGAGACTGTTTCCAAGACGCTTTCCGGGATGGCCGAAGCCTTTGATTATCGAATTAACCAACATTCCGGTATGTCCCGGCAGATTGTTGGTTGATTTAGCTATCCTCATTGTGCTGAGCCCGTCGATGACCTCTGTCGATATGATATTCTAGAATATGATTATTTAGAATATTTTCATCAGGCACAACAGAAACCACGGCAGCTCCAACTGGAACAGTTCGTCGAAGCTGCGGCCGACACGGTTCTTGGTCTCGAAGACATTCGTCCTGATTGTTGCCCGCGACCCAGGAAACGCATCTTACCGGTCAGCCTCGACAGATACACTCGTGTGACACCGTGTCATATCGATGAGGTGGCGATGGATATCGTCGGCAAGCCGGTACATTGCCTCAGCCTGTTCCTTCGTTGCGATACCGAGTCTGTAATAGGTCTTCGTTCGGTTTCGGTTCCACAGCTCGGCAAGTTCCTCTCCGAACGCGTCGTCGTAGAGGCCTATCTCGGCACCGCGTTGGTAGAGTCGGCGGTGGCTACTGATGACCTCCGCCGCGGACATTGCCCCATCGTGAATCAACCGGAACTGAATAGTGCGCTCGATGGCGACGAACGCCGACTCGATCACGACCGTGTAGTACCCTTGGTCGAGGAGATTTGATCCCACCTCCAGCAGCCGACAGGCACGGCGAAGTTGGACCAACTCCGCGTCGTCGACATCCAATCCCTCCTCGATCGTTCCGGGACTGCCCTCGAAGGTCCGCTCGGCTTCTCCCAATTGGTCTCGGATATCGTCATTCATCGGCATACACCTCGGTTCGGAGTTCGGAGAGTTGGTCGGAGCCGACCAACGTGATCCCGTCGTCGAACTGAGGGCGAAGTTGATCGCCGATTCGTTGGACGCTGTCCGTCGATTCGACAAGCGGCTGGAACGTGTACCGATTCCCTTCGAACCGTTGGTCTTCGAGATCGCTAACAACCGTCTGGACAGTCCGGCGAGCTGCCGTTTGGTCTTCGTCGACGATCACCAATAGGTCGATGTCGCTGGCCCTATCTGCCTTTCCCCGAGCGACGCTTCCGAACAGGACGACCCCGACTAATCCATCCAACTCGTCCTGAAGTCGTTGTAGAAATGCCTGAACTGGTTGGTGGAACTTGCTCTGTGGGATCGAGAGAATTGGATCTGGTTTTGTGAGCCGTTCACGGTTGATCTGGACCTGCTGAGTCCGCCCGTCTGGTGCGAGCTCGATGACATCGAGCTCGGAAAGCAATGTCACCGCCTTTGAGATCGTTCCCTTATTTGCCCCTGTGAGGCTTGCGAGTTCGCTTATCGAGTACGTCGCATACGGCTGATCTATGAGAACGTTGAGAACGTCTTGCATTGCTTGGTATCGGAATACCCGATCCTCCGGAAACGGATAGCGTAGCTCTATTGAGATCGACTCTTTCCTATTAGGCATATGATTCCTATTAGGAAACAGTATGAAAACTCTGGTGGTGAACTGGCCAAATTACGAAACCGGCGACGCAGCCGCTGAGTCGACGAGCGAGTACTCCCGGTCCCGACTCGTCCCTTCTGCCTCAAGCAGATTGTACTGGGCCATCTTCGAAAGGTAGGTCCGGACGGTGCGCTTCGTCCGTGGATCGTCGACCGCCTCAGTATAGCGGTCGTGGATATCGCTGGGTCCGAGCGGGCCGTGGTCGCGAACAATATCGTAGACGACCCGCTGGTGTGGCGTGAGCGAGTCGAGACTCTTCTGTTTGATTTGGGCCCGAGCATCTTCAGCAGCGTCTAGGAGGATGTCGTTAGTGACCTCCTCGTGATTTTCGCGGTCAGCCGTGCTGGCTGCGCTGCGAAGCACCCCGATCGCGAGACGGGCATCACCAGCAGCGGCATCAGCGATCTGATAAAGCTGCTCGTCGGTGATGACGCCGTTTTCTAGGCCCCACTTCGTTCGAGCACTCAGAATGTCGTAGAGTTGCTCGTTGTGGTACTTGTCCATCCGGACGTGTTCGCTGGAGCGCAGCCGGCTCACAAGGCGATCGTCGACGCGGCTGAACAGCTCTTCTTCTTTGTTCGCGATACAGATTACCGCGAACTGCTCCATACTGTGGAGGTCGTAGATGAGGCTCGGGTCTTCGAGTTGGTCGACCTCGTCGAGGATGACGACGGTTCGAGGACCGTCGTACTGTTGGAGTCGCTCAATAAGCTTGTCGTGGGGTGTCGACTGGCGATGGATGTCTATCGTCGCGCCGATGTCGTCGAGGATCTGGTACAGCGTTCGGAAGCGGCTGTAGTTTCGCCAGCAGTTGACGTAGGTGGCCTCGACGTCGAGCACTTCCTCGCGGAGCCGTTCGGTAACGAACTTCGAGACACAGGTTTTACCCACACCGCTCGGGCCGGTGACGATGGCCGTGTCAGCCGGCTCGCCGTTCGCGATCGGTTCGAGAACGCTCGAGAGGTGGTTGACTTCGGCGTCGCGATGCTCGACTTCTCGAGGGACGAACCCGGCGCGGAGGACGCGAGCATCACGGATCATCGGTCGGTGGGTAGTTATTCTCAGCGTGAGTGATATAAGTGTGACCGGGGAGATTCCGGAAACGCTCTGATCGCAGTGGTATCTTCACCTCGATTGCTCCGCCGTCTCTCGATTCTGATTGTGGAACCACACTGTTTCCGGAAACGTCCAGGAACCAAGTCAACGGTGTGGAGCTCGCTCTATACTGGTCACAGTAGTTCGAGCCGGCTGGACCTCATGGAGAGCCCTGTCTGACGTGCTCATCGAGATCGCTAGGTCGCAGATACAGACAGACAACTTTAGCTCTGGTTGCCTGCGTCAAATACGGCGGCCAAGTCCTCGAGAAGCTTCTGTGGTGACCTCTCATCATCGCGAGACGGAAGTGGTGCTTCCCAGCAGTCGATCTGGAGTGTGTGTGCATTCGATACCGGCCCCGACTCAGATATCACATTAAAGATGCCGGTGCGATAGATAGCCAGTAGTCGCTGGTCATGAACACCGACATAATCGATACCTGTCCGGTCCAGAACTGTAGGAATATCGGCCGGCTCAGATAGCGAGATAGAGGCGCTTGGAGACGCCGAGTCACTCATACCATGGCCTCGTCCATCACACTGATAAAAACCAGCCTCAAGAAAGGTCCGGATACAGTATCTAGTCAATTCTCGTGGCCGGTCTGTCGTCTCCCAACGGATACAGATGTGGGTACCGGCTACCCACCAGTTGAGCGAGTATGGAATGATGTCCTGGAGCCAAAGCTAGTGAGCTCGGTGATACGCTGCTCTAACTCTTCGATCTCAGCTTGGAGCTCGGTTGTGTCTTCGTTGGCTCCAACCAACTGGTCTTTGAGCTCTTGGAGACGGCTTTCTTTCATCTCGTCGTCGACGTAGCCGTTCGAACGTACACGAGGAAGTCCGTAGAGGATGTCGTTGGAGTGGCCGATATTATCAAGATTCTCGCAGATGACACAGATCGTCGAGAGAAGGAAGACGTCTGGAGTTACTGGTTCGTGTGTAACAACCATCTCGACGATACTGTTGAGAGACATTAGTTAGGTCATACAGTGAATTAATTCTGTGAAGAAGAGTTTGTGAAGAGAATATATAATGTGAAACAAACGAAGTATCCACTGTGAGCGGACAACGGGAGATAATATCGGTAGCTCTCACACCCCATATTCGATATGAAATCGGAGATTGATGTAGTAGTAAGATGACTCTCACACACCGTCTTCGATATGAAATTGGTTCTTCCACAGCGAAAGTTGCTCTAAATCTAATTTGTACGGTCTAATACGGCAGTATTAGTGTTTTGCTCGAGCATTTCATCTCGAAGAACCTGCTGCCATTCCTCACGATGAAATCTCGTGGACGGGCTCGGACACAGTGTTTCTGTATTTCATTTCGATGACGGGGTGTGTGGATGGGGCCGATTTCCGGGCTAGATGGCTTCATATCGGCGGAGGGGTGCTCACTTCGAAGAATATCTACTGCGGACAGGACTCTGAGGTGGGATTTCATTTCGAAGAAGGGGTGTCTGTCTTGCTGTCTGAGATTTCATATCGATGGCGGGGTCTTCACTTCGAAGTTGGTGTGTGATGATATGAAAGAGGCAGGAAATTCATTTCGACGGAGGGGTGTTCATATCGACAACGCCCCCTTCATTTCGACAACGCCCCCTTCATTTCGACAAAGGTTATTAGCGGTTAGATCACAATGCCCGTTATGCAAGGCGACGAACCCGACTCGGGGCAGCCAGATACCGATTCTGGTGGGTCACAAGAGTCCGGATCATCTGTCGTGGATAGTATCCTCGATGGAGACGTACAGACTGTTTTTGAAAACAAGGACCTCGTTGACTCGAGTACGATTGTCGATCAGGATCGGATCTACGGCCGGGACGAGCAACTCGCTGCCGAAGCTCGGGCGTTTCGGGACACTCTCGATGGTGAGCGACCGCCGGATCTGCTTTTGTACGGTCCCAGTGGAACAGGCAAGACCTTGACGGTGAAAGCCGTCGCGAACAAAGTCAAAGAACGAGCTCAGGAGAGCGGTATTGAGTTCGACTTTGTGGCAGCCAATTTCAAAACGATGGAGTCCCACACGCTCGACCGCGCTGTGTGGAAGCTAGGCCACCAGACGGCACGGAAAGCGGGCGTGGTTTGGGATGTCCCTCGGTCGGGTGTCTCGACCGATATGAAATACACCCGGCTCTACGAGATCGTCGACGATCATTTTGACTCACTCGTGTTCATCTTGGACGAGATCGACGCGCTGACCGGCAGTACGGGCGCAGACGAACCGGCGTACTCCCGACTGCTGTATAGTTTAAGCCGAGTTATGTCGGAACAGCATGTTGATACGCAGCTGTCAACGGTGGTTGTCACTAACTACCCGAAGTTCCGCGAGAACCTCGACAGCCGGACTGACAGCTCCTACAACCCGAACGGGATTCATTTTTCGGATTACGATGCCAACGAGCTCATCGAAATTCTCGAACGACGTCGAGATGCGTTTAAAGACGACGCCCTCGAAGGCGGAGTGATCGAGATCGTGGCTGCGTACGGTGCTCAAAACGAAGGTGACGCGCGTCGCGCGATCGATCTGCTCCGGGATGCTGGAGAGATCGCGAACCGGGCGGGCGACCCGGTGGTGACGCAGGACCACGTCAGATCGGCAAACGACTCTGTGGTGAAAAGTCGGGTCCTTGAGATCGTTGGTGGGATGTCTGTACAAAAGAAGCTGTCTCTGTACGCTGCCGCCCTTGTCGCGAAAGAGAATGAGGGAGCGGCTCCGAGCCCCGTGGTGTACGACATCTACAAAATTCTCTGTGAGGGAAGCGACATGGAGATATACACACAAGAAACAGTCAACAGCCACATCAATAAGGCCGGGACCTACGGTGTCCTGGAAAGCGAACGGGTCAGTGGTGGATTCAAATCGGGTGTCCACTTGGTTTTCAAGTTCACCGAGCCCGTTGGGGCTGTTCTAGATACATTGAGCGAAGACGAACGACTCCAAGAGATTCCTACGAAAGAACTTGGGGAGGTCGTGAAGAGACGGTTGCGGGATTAGTAGTCCGGTCCGCACAGCCAGTTCGTACTCCTTATCAACCGGCTGTTTCAGATGCAGTGCGAAATAGTTCGAGGTCCTCCTCATAGAGATATGACTCACAAGCCCGAAATCTGGCACTACTGCCGATCCTCCAGCACGAGTTCAGTGATATACGCCGACTACCGACGCGGTTATCATTCCAAAATCGGCAGCTCCAACGGTCCATTTTCGATGCGAGTGTCGCGTCGAGTGCATCCAACCGCTCTTGATACACGGTTATCGTGTCTTTCGATTCGTTTTCTGAGGTTGCCATCGCGTGGATGATAGTTACGATTTTGCCGGCTAAAACGCTTCTAGCTCCTGATCGACCGTGTCAGATTCTTTGACTAGAACCTGTGTGATTCTCACTATCTCCACTATCAGAAGGGTCAATTAGTTCATCCCCGTCATCTGGATTCCATCAACGAGTGACCGATCGATGTCGTCGTACCCGATCGTCCGTCCGCCGTAATTATCAGCGAACGATTCAGCTTCGCTGGGTTCCGAGAACGGCATGAGATCTGGCCCCATTCCACCCATTACATCCGATTCGATGACGTATGTGAGGCCCGTCGCATCGGCGAATGTATCGGGTGCGGTCGGTGCTGGCATCTTCTTTCGCTCGGTGTCCTCAGGGATTTCCCAATCGACACGGGAATAGTCCGTGACGTAGACCGCAGTCGCCTCCGCACCGTCTGCTGCCAGACTAAAATGGTACGGGAAGAGGCCGTGTGCGAGCGTGTGAAACCAAGCAAGCTTCTCAGTACCTTCGGTGCCTTGTACGGGCCCCTGTCTGGGCTCTGGTTCTGTATCAGCGTAGAACACTTGCCCATTAGGACCCCCATGGTCTCCGATCACCATTCCACCTTGATAGTCCGTCTTTTGACCCGACAAATCCACCGGTTCAGGACTTGAGCCAGAGGATCCCCCAACGCAGCCAGCCGTTCCAATTACGACTCCCAAGCCGACTGTGTGAATAGCTTGTCGACGCGATACCAAATGCGATTCAGATTCAGATTCCATGGACATATTTCTTCGTATAGGATCAATACGGTTCTGGTACAGCTGTCGAACGCGGTTTGTCTTGGGAGAGAAACCACTCACAGAAGGCGTCTACTCCAGATCAACTAGCGCACAGAACAGTCTAGAGTGGACGATATCTGAGACCGATTAGTATGTACTGGGGCCGGGTTGCGGAGGACTCAGCCGAGCTAGTCGCTTGTGAGGCCTTCACCAAGCGAACCTAGGGCGTGGGCGTACACAGCGTATAGGATCATCGCAGCGATCAGGAAGTCGAGGCTGTGTCCGATAAAGTGGTGAACCGGCATCGGGACACCTCCCAGAACAGTCCCGGCGCCGACCAGCGACCGCAGGACTAGCACCCCAACTGCGGCGCTGATCAGCCGGTACTGGCCGGTCTGGCGGCGTCGATACGCGACGAGACTTACGAGAAACAGCGCACCGGTTCCGATCCCGGCGCACGCGATGACGGCCAGCAGCACGGGCGACCCTTGGACGGTGAGTGGCACGAGCGCCGAGAAGCCGGTCCGGGAGATGAGCGATACGATCACGACACTGGTCAGTATGCGTTCGACGTGATAAGAAGACACGGGGCGAAACGTTCCCGTGCGAGGAGAACGCCCCGACAGGTTTTATCTCTCAGCCGATCACGGGCGAATACTCACGATGGCGACGACCAGAGATCGGGTGCGACGACACGTCCGCGAGACGCCCGGCGTCCACTTCAACCAGGTGGAACGCGATCTGGACATCGCCACCGGACAGGCGCAGTATCACCTCCGACGACTGGTGAACGACGAGGAGTTGATCGTCGAGCGGATCGCTGGTCGAGCTCACTACTTCGATCCCACCTTCGACCCGTGGGAACGATGCGCGCTCGCGTTCCTTCGACGCGAGACCGCCCGCGAGATCGTACTGCGGCTCCATGCGGACGGTCCTCTTCGCCCGGAAACACTAACCACAGAGTTGGACCTCGCGCGGAGCACGGTCTCGTGGCACGTCTCGACCCTCAGCGACGCTGGGATCGTCACGAAGTCCGACGACCGCCCGATGACGATCACGCTGACCTGCCCGGACCGCACGGCTGAGTTGCTTGAGGTGGTGTCGCCCTCGCTGCCAGACCGGCTCGTCGACCGGTTCATTCGGACCGTCGACAGCCTCTTCGAATAAGAAGCCGACTAGCTGGACCCGCCTGAATCGGGCGCAAGTGGCGCGTTCGAAGGTCACACCAGATACCTCAAGACCGCGGGACCGATACGCGAACGTATGGACCGACGGAGTTTCTGTAAAACGGCCGGCGTCGCGGGAGTCACCGCCGGCACTGCCGGTTGTCTTGGTGTCCTTGGCAGTAGTGGCGCCGAAGGAACCGTTCTCGGACCGCCGGAGCAAGACCTCAGCGAGGCGTCATTCCCGAGCTACGGTGACAACATGCCCGAGTTCACCGTCCCCGACCCGATCCACGGCGAGGAGATATCGACGGCCCAGTTCGAGGGCGAGCGCGCGGTGCTGTGGACATCATTTTACACCAACTGTCCGGATGGGGTGTGTCCCGCACTCATTCTCCGGCTTCGTCGCGGACAGGAGGCCGCCGCTGAGGCGGGGTACGGCGACCAAGTCGCGTTTCTCCCCACCACGTTCGATCCCGAGCGTGATACCCCCGAGGCCCTCCGCGAGTACGCCGGGCAGCAGGGGGTTGACCTCGACGCGGGTAACTGGCACTTCCTCCGCCCAGAGACCTACGAGCGGGCCCAAGAGATACACGACGAGCACTTCGGTCTGAAGATCGAGAAGCAACCGGCGGATGACATCGAGAATTTAGCGTATCGCTTCCCGCACTACGGGCTCATCATCCTCGCCAATAAACAAGGGATCATCGAGCGGGCGTACTCACGGGGGCCGCGAACCGACATCGAACGGCTCGTCGACGACCTCGAACGAGTGGCCACCGCGTGACAGCTCGTGAGTTCCGGGAGGCCAGCTACCGTCGTTTTCCGCATCGTAGCCGACGAAGGGAGCCCGTCGCCTGTATCGAGCCAGCGAAATGTGGCCAGTACTCGGTCAGTGCCCCATCGCGCCCCCGAGGGGCTGGTAATGCGGGAACATCGGATGTGGGAGGTGAACACCGAGCGCCATTAGCCCGTGCGCGAGCAGCACGTACCCCAGCACGACGAACACCACACCGAGTAGCCGATGAACGCGTCGCCGGTGGGCAACGTCGATCGACTGGATAATCGTCCCATAGAGGAAGACGGCCGGAATCGTCCCAATGCCGAGGGCACCGAGAGCGATTCCCCCGGTGGTCGGGGAGCCGCTCGCGAAGGCGAACAGATACGCGGGATACAGCATCGGGCAGGGAAGAAACGCGTGGACGGCGCCGAGCCCGACAATACTCGGGCTGTTCACGTGTCGGTGAACCCTCGTTGCGAGCCACGACGTGACGCGCTGGACGCCCGGGATACGAATATCGCCTCCGCTTCCACCGATGACGTACCGAACGCCCGTCGCCACAATGAACCCCCCTACCGCGAGACCGACAGCACCTCGCAGGAGATCGGCGATCGGTGTCAGCTGATCAGCGGTGACGAACACGACGCTCCCGAGCGCGCCGAAGAGGGCACCGAGAACTGCGTACGTTGTCGCTCGTCCGACGTTGAACAGGAAGTGCTGGCGAACCTCGTAGGTCGTGAGATGACCGGCACGCCCGTCGTTGGCTGTCACCGTCCCGCCGTCTGGCTGCGGGTTCATTTGCTTCGAGTACATCGTCACTAACGGCCCACACATCCCGATACAGTGTGCGCCGCCGAGCACGCCGATGAGAACGAAGAGGACGACGTCAATCCGGAGGAGCGACTCGATCATAGTCGTTCTCGGTTGCGCACGGATTTGTGTCGTCTGGTGTGTCTCTCGAACAAGCCCGGACAGATACCGAGGACGTGCTACTGTGACATCCTCCTCGCCGTAAAAGTAGTTGCCGAATCAGCTTGTATCGCCCATCGATCTGGTGTGAACAACGGTCTTCATTTATATAAGTAATAAAGAGAGATATAAATGGAATGTGCCGAGTTTGATGATCAGTATCCTCAATATGCGGCGTGTTGAGAGGTTCGGCAACTACTGTAAACGCCGGGATTCTCTCCTCGTAGAAAGATAGGCTAACAAGAGGTCGCACTCGGCTGGAGACGTTCGCAAGCACCTGGAGTGTAGCTCTTGGCGGAACAATTCTTCACAGTAGGCGCCAATGCACAGACGATGACGGACGAAATCGACATCCCAACCGAGCCGCGGGCTGCGGCCGACGCACTGGCGGCCCATCTGACTGCGACCGCAGATCGCCCAGTCCCGCCAGCGACGAACCGATGGCTCGGAGAGGCTGAAGCCGTCGCCCGCGATGCGACCAGTGACGATCTTGACACGCAAACCAGACGGAAACGGGTTCGGCAAGTTGCTACACTGCTTGAGTCGGCTGACGAAACAGGCGATGTGGTCGCCGACCGCCACATCGAAGCAGCGGTTGAGTGCTGTCAAGTCATTCTCGCTAACGAGTGACGATGACCCTGTTTCTACGGAATAGCCCTCTCGTTACATATTAAATTCTACTAAGTAGAGAAACCGAATTAAATCACACAAAGTTATTCATTTTCGTTAAAGAAACCAATATAAGTTACTAAAGAGTGTTCCAGCGCACCACACTTATATTCGTAGTCTCTAAAGAATACTTTGATGAGTTCAAAACAAGACGATCTCAAAGAGACAGACACCGAGGCTCGTTTCGAGTTCAAGAAGGAGGAGAACTCCGCCTTCAAAAGCGAAAAGGGCCTCACCGAGGAGACGGTCCGCGTCATCTCGGAGGACAAGGACGAGCCGGAGTGGATGTTGGAGCGCCGCCTGCGCGCACTCGAACAGTTCCAGGAGATGCCGATGCCGACCGACTGGCCCGGCCAGCCGGACCTGAGCGAGGTCGACGTCGACGAGATCATCCCGTACATCCGGCCGGACGTCGACGTCCGCGCCGGCGTGGACGACTGGACCGAGCTCCCGGACGAAATCAAAGACACCTTCGACAAGCTGGGCATCCCGGAGGCCGAGAAGAACGCGCTCTCCGGCGTCGGCGCCCAGTACGAGTCGGAGGTCGTCTACCAGAACATGCAGGAGCGGTGGGAGGAGAAGGGCGTCATCTTCTGTAACATGGACGAGGCCGTCCAAGAGCACGAAGAGCTCGTCCGCGAGCACTTCATGACGAAGTGCGTCCCCCCGAGCGACAACAAGTTCGCGGCGCTCCACGGCGCCATCTGGTCGGGCGGCTCGTTCGTCTACGTCCCCGAAAACACCACCGTCGACATGCCGGTGCAGGCGTACTTCCGGATGAACTCCGAGGGGATGGGCCAGTTCGAGCACACGCTCATCATCGCCGAAGAGAGCTCGGAAGTCCACTACATCGAGGGCTGTTCCGCGCCGAAGTACTCGAAGTTCAATCTCCACTGCGGCGGCGTGGAAGTGTTCGTCGACGAGGACGCCCACGTCCAGTACTCGACCGTCCAGAACTGGTCGAAGAACACGTACAACCTGAACACGAAGCGCGCCATCGCCGAGAAGGGCGGGCGCATGGAGTGGATTTCGGGCTCGATGGGGTCGAAGGCGACGATGCTGTACCCCTCGACGATCCTGAAGGGCCGCGGCGCCTCCGACAACCACATCACCATCGCCTTCGCGGGCGAGGGTCAGGACATCGACACCGGCGCGAAGGTGTACCACAACGCGCCGGACACGAAGTCCACCGTCGAGTCGAAGTCGATCGCGAAAGATGGCGGCCGCACGAACTACCGCGGCCTCGTCCACATCGCCGACGGCGCCGAGAACTCCTCTACCGCCGTCGAGTGCGACGCGCTGATGTTCGACAACGAGTCGACGTCAGACACGATGCCGTACATGGAGATCAACGAGTCGAAGGTCGACGTCGCCCACGAGGCGACCGTCGGGAAGATCGGCGACGAGGACATCTTCTACCTGCAGTCGCGCGGTCTCGACGACGACGACGCGAAACAGATGATCGTCTCGGGCTTCATCGAGCCCATCACGGAAGAGCTGCCGATCGAGTACGCCGTCGAGCTCAACCGGCTCGTCGAACTCGAAATGGAGGGCTCGCTGGGGTAATCCGATGCCTGAGTGCGCCCACTGCGGAGCACACGTCTCACAACAATTTGTGACCGTGTTCGGGTTAGACGGTGGTGACGTAGTTGCCTGTCCAGCGTGTTCCGGTCGGGCACACATCGCAGAGACGATCGTGGACCGATACTAGTCACAGACCATGGAACACTGCTTTGCGTGTGAGACCGACTACGGGTACCTCGGAACGGCCCCGCACGAAGGGTCCTGTCCAGCCTGTGGCTCGACTGCTGTCACTCCCGCAGGCGATCTCAGCGTCGTCGACACGACAACATGGGAGAGCGCGAACGGGCTCTCAACGGTCCACGTGACAGCGACTGACAACCTATCACGCCAGTTTGAATTTGTTATTGCGGCGCGGCGGGGACAAGGGAAACTCGTCTGTCTAGCGATCGATGAGGTAACCGTGCCCACTGAGACAGTGTGGTCAGTTCCATCTGCCGTTGCTACGAGAGTTACCGCGCATGGTATCAGGATCAGCGACTCAGCGCCGGCTCAGAGCTCACAATGAACAGTACTGGCCAGACACACAGTAGAACGCGTCTGTCCTGTCCCAGTCACGAGAGGTGATTTCCTCGTGATACAGACACGAGCGCATACCCCCGTCTTTAGGCGGGGGTCAAGCGGGCAATAGCCTACACATCCACCGACGACGCCACGTCTGGATTTCCCACGGTTCATCAGGAGTATTAACATGACGACGGAGCATAATGTACAGCACGGATGAAGACCACACGGCACGCGAGCTACGACCTCAACTAGCACATAGTGTGGTTGCCGAAGTACCGTCAGTCGGTACTCGTCAACGTGGTAAGTCATCGTCCGGGAGTTCAGTCAACAGTGACTCGACGTCCCTCTGCACCGCCACGAGGCGGTCGGTAAGCGAGCGGTACTCCTCGCTGGTCTCGAGTTCGGCCGGGCTTTTCACTGCTTCGAGCGTGTCCTGTCGCTCGATCTGCGAGAACAACTCCTGGAGCTTCTCGTCGTACTCGGCGCGGGCCAGCATCCGGTCGACCGTCTCGTGCAGCGCTGTGGCATCGACCGGTTTCTCGAGGTAGGCGTCGAATCCCATCTGGACGACGTCGAGGTCGGGGGTGACAGCCGAAACCATCGCGACCCGAGGGTTGACATCGGCATCCCGGATCGCCTCGAGAACTTCGCCCCCCGCGAGCCCGGGCATCATCCGATCTAGCAACACCACGTCCACGGTCTCGTCCAGCTGTTCGAGGGCTTCGGTCCCATCGTAGGCAGTCTCGACGTCGTAGCACCCCTCGAGCCACTCGGTATACAGGTCGGCCACGCTCCGGTCGTCCTCGACGACGAGGACGACTGCCCGGTTCGACTGCCCAGGTGTCATCTCGGCGTCTCGACAGACAGTTCGCTACCCACTGTTCGGCTGGCCGGCACCCGTAAACACACCTCCGTTCCGTCATCTGTCGTCTCGACCGACGCGTCACCGCCGGCCCCAGTCACGATCATCCGAACCATCCACAGACCGAGCCCCTGCCCGTGATTGAGCGGCGTCTCTTCGCCAGTCTCGATGCGCGTCAGAAAACCATAGGGGAGGTCAAAGTAGTCCCTGCTGGCTTCCAGAAGTTCCGAGAGTTTCTCCTCGAAGGTCAGTTCCGAGTCGGTCGTCGTCTCGTAAATCTCTCCGAGGAGGTCTTTCCTCGCTTCGAACTGTCTCTCGCGCTCCTTGCGTTCCGTGACGTCCTGCTGTATACCGATGTAGTTCTGTAGGACGTCGTCCTCGTCTCTCACCGGCGTGATCGAAATGCGATTCCAGTAGGCCGTTCCATCGCGCCGCTCGTTCCGGAGTTCGAGTGACGTCGGCTCCTCGGCGTCAATCGCCGCACGGAGTTGCGCCACCTGTTCGGAGTCGGTGTCTTCTCCCTGGAGGAATCGCGGATTGCGCCCGATCGCTTCCTCGCGAGTGTAGCCAGTCATCCGCTCGAACCCGTCGTTGACGTAGACCAGCGGATTATCCGCCTTCGTGGGATCGGTGATCTGGATCCCGACGTTGGCTTCGTCCATCGCCCGTTCTTTGAGTTCGAGTTCGCGCTCGCGGGCCTTCCGTGCTGAGATGTCCCTGATCACACAGATAATCACGACCACTTTTGAAGTACCCCGCCGCCGTCGGTGAAGCAGGAATGCTGC
This sequence comes from Halorubrum sp. Eb13, assembly GCF_002252895.1. Classification (NCBI taxonomy): domain Archaea; kingdom Methanobacteriati; phylum Methanobacteriota; class Halobacteria; order Halobacteriales; family Haloferacaceae; genus Halorubrum; species Halorubrum sp. Eb13. The sequence goes on from NZ_NHPE01000086.1 coordinate 83,316, forward strand.
AATCGCCTCAGGACGGCGCTTCCACCAAGGGTAGAGCCACCAAGACCGGGCTCCGAGTTTGCTCTGGCTACCCTTAGCTGAGGTCGAGGCGATGGCGAAGAATAGAATTCGGTATAAGACTAATGACCTCAATCTATATTAAGACAAAGCCCGAACGGTGTTGTATGACCGAAGACGAATCGAACTCCGAGGGCCTGATTGAACGCCAGACCACGGGTGAGGACCGCGTGAGGATGACCGCCCGGCAACTGTCGGAGCCGCGGACAGTCAACTGGATCGCTTCCGAAGCGAGCTGGTCACACGAGCCGACCAAACGCGTCCTCGAACGGCTCGTCGACGATGGTATCCTCCACCGTGACGAAAGCGGTACTCACACGACGTACTACCCCGATTACCGGCGTCAGACGATGCAGGAGGCGATGCGCCTCCGGGACAGTGGACACACTGTCGAGGAGCTCACGGACCGTCTCGCCGACATGAAGGCGCAGATCCGCGACTTGGAGGACGAATTCGGCGTCGAGTCGCCGAACCAGCTTCGCGGCACGCTCGCTGAGGAGTCCCTCGATGCCGACGAAGAGGACCGTCGCCGTGAGATCGCCCGCGAGTGGGAGCATCTTCAACGGCGTATCCAGATCGTCGGCTTCGCCATCCGCGAATGGGACTTCCTCGCGCCGACGACAGAGCCCGCTGAGGCCAGCAGCTAACGAATGTCGGTTCCACATCCAGGTGGTGATCCGAACGCGAACCTCTACGCCCAGCTGAAGCGAGACGTCCTCGACCGTGTTCCACAGGTCACGGCCGTCGAGTACGTTCCTGACGATATCGAGGCAAAGCAGCTGCGGGCGATCTTCGATCCGGCCCGCCTGGATCCCCCGACAGGCCCCGATTCGCCGGAACTGACCGTCAAGTGGTATCGACAGGACCCACACGATTGGTTCCGTATCAATTACACCGACCCGAACACGAGCTTTCACGCCGACTGGCACCAGGACGAAGACCATCCCGATCTGGGACGGACGCACTTCCAGTACTCAGTCGCCGATACGGAGGACCGCTGGGGGATCACATTCGAACACGAGACTCCCTCTCTGATTCTCTGGGAAATGGTCGAAGAGCTCCTTGAGGACATTCGTCCGACCTACCAGTACGCTAACGAGGAACCATGACACCCCGAGAACGCGCTGATCAGTCACTCACGGGTTCCTTCGAGCGCTACCTCCAAGACAAGGGGAAAGGCCGCGGCGGCGACGGTGGGAACTATCGACGTAACGCTGCACGCGAGCTCGACCGGTTCGCCGAGTGGGCCGCCGGCGACCGCGGCGCCGACGACTGGACCGGGATCGTCCCCGACGACGTCGACCGCGAGCCGACCTTCGACGATCTCGACGAACGCGTCTTCCGGGAGTACGCCCGACATCTCGGCGGAGATCGGGGACTCAAGCAGAACACGATACAAACCTATTACCGCTATATCTCTGCGTGGTGTCACGAGCGGTGAGTGTGCTTTCCGTGACGCTCCAGTGGTTGGAGTCGAGATACTGTCGTTGGTAGCCATCCCCGGCTACAGGAAGCGCAAGTTCACATCGGACGCGACTCTCCGTCGTGGAGAGTGACACTGTATCGTCAGCGAACAGCGTCATCGTTCGAGTGTTGTACGTTACCGTGGGTGCGGTAAACGTGGGCTTGCTGACCTGCTTGCCGTTCGAGCGGCGTTCGAGGCAGCCGGAGATGGCTTGTGCGGCTTGGTGGGTGGCGAGGATCGCGTGCTGACTCCGAGGTCGGTGTGTTCGCGCACGTCGTCGTAGGCGAGGGGTTGTACGTCGCTCTTGGCGCTACATTTCCCCCACGCCATGTCCGTGGCGAGTTGGCACCCACGCTTCCACTCGGAGATGGTTTCCTCAAGCAACTCGCGTTGCTCGCCATCTACCGAGAGGTGAGTGATTGCCGTCCGACGCACGTAGTCGTCTGCCACGTATTCAATGTGAACAAGTGGCTATTTATATGCTATTGTTTGTGACAGATACGAACGCGCTCCTCCCCTCCCTACTCCGCTCCCTTCGGTCGCTCCTTGAGGAAGGGAACTCCGCGCTACCGCTTCAGTTGAACGGATCATCTCCGTAGACGACGTCGCCGCGTTCGAAAATCGGTCTCTCTTCGTCGGTCACTGTTCGTCCTCGACGCTCGGATGCGGTTCCTCGGGTGCGTGTTCGCGCCGAGACTCCTTGTCCTCAGTACCGAGTTGCTGGTTGAACAGGGCGGTCGCTCGTTCGTACCCGCTGTAGCCGTCGAGTCGCTCTGTGTCGTCGGTTATCGCCCAATACGTCGCTTTATGTTCGACGAGATCGCGGTCCTTCAGTCTCGAGAGCGCAGTGCTGACCGCGCCCTCATCGAGACCGATCTGAGAGGCGATTTCGCGGGCCTTAAACGCGCGATCATCGTTGGCGGCGAGAAATCCGAGGACCTGATCCGGGACGGAAAGTTCCTCGAGTTCGTCCTCGCTCGCCTTCTCGAAGGTATCTCGGTCGATGGACATCGTTGAGCAGAAATACGGTGTCAACCGTAATGAGTGTTAGGTGTGAAAGCCCCGAAAATTCTAAATGCCGGGATTCCCTGCTTGTAGAAAGACGGCTCGAGGAAGTTCCCATGTCCGCCCGTCGATGAGGTGTAGACATCAACCACAAAGAATTTGTTTTGAGGATTGTATTTTTGCCCGAACATGTATTGTTCCCGCCGCCGCGCCCTCCAACTGCTCGGCGCTTCCGCAGTTACGACCTCAACTGCCGGTTGTTTGAATTCAGGTAGTCTCGATGAGTACGCGCTTATTGCAGACGAACTGGACCTTTCGTCGGTCGGTCGGCCGTATCTAAAGCCCGACCTGACGGAGATCGAAGCTGTGACGCGAGTCGATTTTTCTGCCGAAATGAAAGCGCAGTACGTTTCGGAACTGTTTGATCAGGGCAGTGTTACTATCAAACAGTGGCCACTCGTAGGACGGGACGAGTGGGGAAGAGAGGCGAAGCCGTACCCGACATTCTGCCAGCGAAACAATAGCTTCTATCACGTCCGGATTGCTGACGAACGGCGGCTTGAGCGTGAACGATGGCATTTTGCAGTCGAGCGGACCGATGAAACGCCACCTGACGACGCGACAATTGAAACTCGTCCGTTCGATCTGTCAACACAAGACGAACGAGTGCTTGACGCAGCACTTGACGCGGTCTATGCTGGAAACGATGGATTCCTCGGTGATCCTGAATTCGACGAGTTGCAAACCGTGGAGTTCCATCACGGCCTCGATCCCGACGCTAGTGATCTTATCCCGTCGGCTCCGTTTGATTTTGTCGAGGTTAATGAAGCGTACTTCCGGCCAGTTACGGAGCAACGAAGGGTTCAGGTTCCAAAGTGGACGTATACCGTCACCGAGATCACACAGTCACGCAGCGAATTCGACGAGTACGCGAGAACCGAAATCGTCGAACACGACCTGAGGTCCAGCGGTCTCTCCGAGTCCGCACGGAGTGTAATTGACGACGCGATCAGCGAAGACCCGCGACGGTACGAGGAGGGAGCACCGCCCTCAGACGGTCTCTCCGAAGTCTTAGAGGCACTCAATATCGCCAGCGATCTTGAACCAATAGATAGCTACGAGGATCGAGTTGATTTTCGAAACGTCGTCGCCGAGTACCAAGACACAATCTATCGGTTTGACCTGATCGTGACGCCGTGACGCAGCGCGCACCCAATTCGATTACGCGAGTTGCCGGCGTCTACCAATCGAAGCGATAACGAGTGCGATCACTGCGGCGGTCAAGTACCCGATCTGAATCGCAATAGATCCGGGGGCTTGCGTGGCACCGACGTAGTCGAGCAGCCCGAGTCCGTTCATCGGCCCGAGATACCACGCTACCAGATATCCGATCTCGAACAGGCTTGGGCGACCCGACCAGACGCCCGCGGCGAGAGCGGCCGCCGGGAGGAACAGCACCGCTGTGACTGCACCGACCAGCCCGATTGAACTCCCGACGAGAGCGTACCGAACGAGCGCGGGGCTGATCACGGCCGTTCCGACACTGACACCGGCAAGATACGAGACTGCCAACAGTCGAAGCGGGTTACTGGTGGCAAAAATCAGCTCCTGAGTTCTGTGTATCTGTTCGCGTGCTCCTGATTGTGACCACACTGGGAGCGGCAACAGCAACGCGATCGGAACCACGGTTGGTCGGAGAGATCCGAGAGGGGCGACAGTCGTACCAACGAGAGCGGCGATACAACCGACATACCAGTGTCGTCGCCGGCCCCGAAGTGCCATTTTCAGCTCAGCTATGAATGCCCGCTGCAGACGAAATCCGCTAGCCGTGACAGACGCGAGCGAGGGACCGCTGTCAGAACTTGAACGAGACATCTCGGTCAACTGAGTAGACGGCAGCTCGGCTGTTGCTTCAGCGTCTGATGATCCATGATCAAACAGCCCAAACGACCACGCTTGCGTATCGTCGAACCGGTCAAACGATAAGACACTCACGACGAGCAAGCCACCGATAATGACAAAGATTGGTAGACGCGAGACCAGAGCGGGGCCCACCGAAAGTCCGGCCCATCGGAACATCTCCATGCCGGTCGCAGTATCTGTGTACGCGAATGAACCGATTGGGCCCTCAAAACCCGGATACTGGCCAGCGATCGACGACGCCATACTCTGGCGCAACGCCACGAGGCCGGTCAGATCAACCGGGGACTCAGGTGGGATGCTACCGATAACGCCTGCAATCGCGAGCAAAAAGTAGAGGGCGGTCCCGCCAGTGCCTCGGAGAGGACCTAGCGTTTCGAAACAGACACCAGCGGCAGCCACGACTGCCATCGTCGGAAGTGTCAGTAAAATGAATGGGAGAGCCATATCGACCAGATTGAACGGGCCGGTTCCTTGGAGCAGAAATGACACGGCGGTCGCGCCGAACAGAAGCGTCGTGACCACAGCCAGGAGTGTGAAGTTACTCAGCCACTTTCCGACGAGGTAGCTACTGTTTGACAACGGTGCAGACGCTACGAATTCAGCGACATTCGTGGTACGATCATAGGCGATGCTGCCGTGAACGAGCGGATAGCCGAACAACAGCAACACCGTCGTCCCGATACCTGCGACCAACCCGCCGTACCACGCGGCTGTCGGAACACCGGTGTACGTATTGCCGACGACAAGCGTCGAATCGACGGTGACTAGCTTTGCAAAGTACGCCAACACGACCGGAATGACGACAAGCTTCGACGTGCGGGAGCGTTCTCGAAAATCTGCGAGTGCGACAGCGGCTGCATCACGAGACCAGCTCATGGCCGGGGGTGTCCTCCGACCGCATGCAGATAGGCATCTTCTAACGTTGGCGCAACGCTCTCGGCTTCGGGTGCTGGCGCTGTCTCACTGACCACGCGGACGCGAACGCCGTCTCTGCCGCGGGTGGCACTACTGATCGTGTAGTCGGCTCTGATGGCCTCGGTGCGCGACTGAGGAACGACCCACTCCCAGACCACACCATCGGCATCCGCAAGGAGGTCGGCCGGTTGGTCGTGAGCGAGGATTTCACCGCCATACAGCAGCGCGATGTCGCTGGCTGTCGCTTCGATATCAGAGACGACGTGGGTAGAAAGAATGACAATCCGCTCGTCCGCGAGATCGGCCAAGACGTTACGGAATCGCACGCGTTCTTCAGGGTCAAGTCCAACTGTTGGTTCGTCTACGACGAGCAGATCCGGATCGGCTAGGAGCGCCTGTGCAATTCCAACGCGCTGGCGCATACCGCCAGAGAACTCACCGAGGCGTTGCTCTCGGGCCCCAGAGAGGTTAACCAGTTCCAGCAAGTCGTCGATACGGGCTTCAGCGTTACCGACTCCGCGAATCGCAGCGAGATACGAGAGGAACTCACCGGCAGTCAAATTCGGATACACGCCGAACGACTGCGGGAGGTACCCGACAATGCTGCGAATTGCCTGTGGAACCTTTGTCGTATCCGTGTCGTTCCAGTAGACTGCACCTTCTGTAGGCTCAATAACGGTCGTAATGAGCCGCATGAGTGTCGACTTTCCTGCACCGTTCGGTCCGAGTAGTCCGATAACTCCGGGTTCAAACGTGAGATCTATCCCGTGGACGGCCCAGGTGTCTCCGTAGCGCTTCCCCAAGTTCTCGACAGAAAGCGTGTTCATTTGTATGCCAAAACCGTGAGTTCTGTCTCGGAATTTGTGCTTGTGGAATCACTGCTGAAGCTTAGACATCCCGTTAAGCCAGTGGTCCCACCGATGAATCTACCCGCAAGCAACCGCCGATACTGGTGGACGGAATTAATCATACGAAGGCTTCGTCACAATCATGCAAAGTGGTTCTCGAAGCTCAAAGATGCGTTTGAGTGAATCCCCTGGTGGAGTAGCATTCTTTAGACTATGCACGTTCAATGATTTCACTCCTGATCAGTTTGCGAGTGAGTGTTTTCAGCACCGGCTTCTCGCCCCCCACGGAGTTTTCAGCTCTCGGTGTCCACTGCGTAATACGGTGATCGATATCAAGAGAGCCATCCCGCCAACGGATGTAGCCTACAAGCAATAGCCCACCGACGGCTGCGAAAAGCATCCTGAGGATCCCCTCTTCGCCGATCCAGACTGTCGGCCCGCTAACATTGAGAACAAAAACTTCGGGAGTCTGCTGTGAGACTCCGAGACCGAATACGGCACTCATACTGAAATTATAGAACACGTGAAATCCCATCGGAAGAGCGAGGTCCCCTGTTAGAACATACACACAGCCGAAAATAAGCCCAGCCAGCAAGTAATAGCTGTAGCCACCGGGTCCAGTAACCTTGCCGCTGTGCATGAACGCGAAGATGCCAGTGCTGATGAGGAGGGCGATGCCGACGGCAACCCATCGTGGAACGTATCCATCGGCACCTTCGGCGAGGTTTTTCAGCATCGCTCCTCGGAAAATGAACTCTTCCCACGATGCCAGGACGCCGGTATATGCGAGCACCAAAAGCATCGCTGACAGGAACGGGAGGGAATCGGACCCTTGAAAGAATCCGGTTACGGTTGCCCATCCGACAGCAATCGCGATGAGCAACGTTCCGGCATTGATTACAATCCCGATGAACCCACCAACGGCGAACGATCGTAGCCATTCGCTGTCTAACGCTAGCCCGTACTCTGCTGCCGGTCGACGGTCAAACAGTCGTGCTCCGAGTAGCACAGCTGCGACGAGGACCACGGCCATCAGGCTGAATTCGAGCACCTCTCGTAGTGGGTGTTCGAACCGACCTCGGACGACTGTCACAACAACTCCGAAGGCGAGAAACGTCATCACGAGTGGCAGCAGCGCACGTAGCGGTGCGCGGAGCCGTTTCGAATCGTGATTCCAAACTGGGCTGGTGAGAATTCGCCACCCCTGTTGCAGTCGATTCGGTACCGTTCGATCAAGTGTCGTTTGTAACGACATATTCACACCAAGGGGCACAGTAGACGTATCACCACAGGCACGGCTTCCAACTCAGAAGTCGTAGCAGGCTTTTTACTATTACCCGGATCTGGGATGTGTATGGATGAGGACGAGGATGCCGTCTTGGCGGTACTCGACGACGAGTACGCGCGAGCGATCCTCGCTCACCTCACAATTGAACCGATGTCAGCCGATGAACTCTGTGCAGCCTGTGACATGTCTGATGCGACGGCGTACCGCCGTCTCAACCGGTTACAAGAAGCAGAGCTGGTGGCTGAACAGCAGGAACTTGACCCCGACGGACATCACTACAAGCGGTATACAGCTACGGTTGAGACAGTCACGGTCACGTTCGCTGATGGGAGCTGCGAAGTAGCAGTGACGCGCTCGGCAACCGACCCTGCCGACCGCTTCACAGATCTATTCGAGGGGTTGTCCTGATATGCCCCTCTTACAGTTGGAGGCAGCTGGAACAGACCCGTTCATCGCACTCGGTGTACTCGTTCTTTCTGTGGTCTCTGTAGTGCTGTCACTGACTATTACCGTCGTTCTAATTCGTGGTTACCGTCAAGGACCGGCTCACCGCGGAATGCTCTGGCTCGCGGTGGGACTCATCTTCCTGATTACGGTGCCCGAGGTGCTCCGTGTCGGGTTGCCCACGGCGACCGATATTGGGACCGTCGGTCGGTCGATACTCGTCAGTGGCTGTGAGCTATTTGGATTAGGTACGATCCTGTGGATCGTGTACAGAGGTGAGATGCGGTGATCGTAGCGAGTGTGCTAGCAATGGAACCGTTCAGTGTGGTGTCGATCACCCGTAGCGTGACTGCTCTCGTTGGATTGTTTGTCGCTACGCTGGCCTATCGGGGATACCAACGAAACAGTTCTCCAAAGATGCGGGCGTTAGCCATCGGTATCGGTCTGCTAACGGCAGGGGTGTACGTGGCTGTTATGCTGGCTGACCTGACTGGCGGGGCGAATGGGATTGTCTTGCTCGTACGGGGTCTCGTGACGGTTATCGGCCTGAGTGTCGTACTGTACGCGATTACCGTGGCATAGCGACTCTGTAGAATGCGATAATCCAGATATTCACTCGTCCAGCTCTGCTGAGATCCTCAGAGGTGGCTCTGTTGAAATGTTTAAGTTCTTATATGATCGCCGTGCGAGATACAGAGGTTGCATGCAGCAGTTGATCGTTATTTGTTTCACCTCGTCAGCGTCAAAATAACCGTCAGATGAATGTGCGAACTGAACACCCGAAGAGATTTTTCCGGGGGAAGGGACGATACGAGTATGAATGTAACTAAGCGACAGGTCGCTGTGATCCCGTTCGTCCTTTTTTCAGCTGTTGTCGGTGCTGTACATCGTGTTCAGATGAGCTGATTCCATGCGAAGCTGAACGAACTGAGCCAGTCGTTCGGCGTTTTCTGCTTCGGCGTTGCTGAAACGGTATGCGAAACAGATAGTTCGGCGTTTTATTTCTCTGAAGATACGTTCGACAGCGTTCCGATTTCCATGTTTCTCGTATCTGAAATCGAAGCCGTGGCGGTGACGCGCAGCTTGTAACGAGTGCGATCCATCGACGAGAAACACGGCGTCGGAGACGTCGTGTTTCTCGGAAAGTTCCGTGAGAAACGAATGAGCGAGAACCTTCGTTGTCGTCGGTTCAAGCTTTGTATGGAGTAATTCGTTTGTCTCGGAATCGACGGCAGCGTACAGCCAATATTGCTCATCGTTGAGTCGGATCACAGTCTCGTCAACCACAACGTGATCCGGACACCGACCACCTTCGGGCTGTAAATCGGCTTTGTGAACCCCCATTATGAACGGTTGACCGAGCACGTTTGACACCGAATATCCCAAGAATAGAAACTGTATTTGAAAGTGATAGGCCAGCAAGATGAAGCTGAATACCGAGTTTCATGAGCAATCTCGGTGTCGCTTCGCGTTCCACAAAACCTAATTCGATCTGGTCGATACTACCGGTGAGGCGTGTGTTTTCGGGCATGAACCACTCAGAAAACACACCGCCTCACTATTCATCTTTATCTGAACACCACCCCGAAATAGGGGATAGTCGTGATGTCGACCGCACGGTAACCGGCCGACGGAACGATGCTTCGGATTCGATGACCGCGAGCAGCCGATCGGCCACTGTATCGAATCCATCGATCAGCTCCCCTTGCGTGAACTGTTTGATCGTTCTAAGATGCGTATCGCCGTGTGGACTGCTGTCCGAACCGTGTCGATACTGAAACCGATCCGCTCCTTGCGGTGTCCCGCAGTTGACCACTCCCGTGAACGTCTGTAATTCGAAGAACTGCGTGTCTTCGTAGGTCGTGTTCGCAGCGCGACCGGAATCAAACTCATCGAAGCCGTGATCACGAGTGAGTCGAGTCGTCCGGTAGATTTGCTTGTCGGAAAATTCACAGCCAGCCGTCTCGTCATCAGTGGAGAGGTCCACTTCGTCGACGATCTCGGCTTTCGACCGGACAGCGGGAGCTGAAAACTCGCGGTCGTGAGATTGTTTGATGACGAAGTGCGCAGCAACCTGGACGAACTCCCGAACGCCGTCGTCGAAGCGTTTCCGCCACGTACGGGACAACACGGATTCATCGGGGATGTGTTCCAAATCGAGTGGTTCGGCAAGTTCTTGGTACCGGGCTAGCGCTCGATAGCTCTCACCTGTTGCCTCTCGGTAGATGGGGAGCCGAACCATTCCGAGAAAGGAGTGTGGAGCAGGGTGCCACTCTGGATAGCTATCGCTGCGGTATTCCGTCTGGATTGAAGTATCTACAACGCTCAATAGCAGGGAGTCACCGTCTCGCAGCCGTTCAGTGATTTCGATTCCTGTGTTTTAGGCGTCGGTCATCCGGCAGGCACGGTCCGAGAGCGGGTCCAGCGTCTCCGACATTGATGCGCGCTTGTGTCGGCAGCATAGAGGTGGTCGCAGTCTCGCCTGCACCAGCACCTTTCCTCAATAGAGACGCTCAGTATAGGCTTCGCAGGGCAGCGCAGAACCACCGGATTGAAGCGATTGGTCGTGAAAGCCAGTAACATATCCGAACAGATCAATGAGTGACCCAGATCAGCCGCCACCGCCTGACCGCCTGACTACTCTTCTCGAGGAACAAGATCATAAAGGGACAGTGGGGTGTCTCGACCGACTCAGCGCAGCTGATACTGAGACCCGTAAGCGTGCGTTGAGAGCGGTTCGGGACGCCGCTGAAGACCTGCCACTCTCCTTTGAAGAGCTCGCTAACCCGCTTTCCACCTTCCTGACCGATGATGATCGAGCAGTCAGATTGACGACCGCGAAGCTGTTCGTCACGCTCGCGCAGTCCGAACCGGCAGCCGTCCTGCCTGCCGTCGACGCACTCGCCGAGCGGTTGGCCGACGACGAGGAGTTCTACTATGTCCGTGCCAGGAGTGCCGAAGCACTCGGCTACGTCGCAGTCGAGTCACTCGAGGAAGTCACTGATCCAGAGACGCTGGCCGACCTCCGCATCGGACTGGAGTTCGACGAACCCGAGGTCAAAGAGAAACTCGCGAAGGCGCTGGCGTACGTCGCGCTCGGCGATCCGGCTCGACTCCGCCACCAGGTCGACTCGCTGGCCGAGCACCTCGGCGATGAAAACGAACTCGTCCGGTATCACCTCTGTACGGCATTGGTGGTCGTCGGGTGTGAGTATCCAGAAAAGCTTGCCGAGGCGGCGGAACCGCTCCAAGGGCGACTCGGTGATGAGGACCCGTACGTGCAGGGGCGGGCGGCCGAAGCGCTTGGACTACTCGCAGCGTCAGAGCCCGGAGTCGAGTCGGGGCCTGACCTCGATGATGTCGAGGCCAAGCACGAGGACCCACCGACCTTCCTGACCGACCGGCTAGAGTTCTGTCGGCGGCAGTTAGCCACCGAAAGATCTGGCGGGACTCCTGATGGAGTCGGCACGATCGAGTCGATTCGAGACGGGACGGACGAAGTAGTCGAAGAAATGAACGCCCTTGACGGCGACGCATGTCCGCACTGCGGACTCGATCTGCCGGAGAGTGGGCCGCCGATGTGTCCGCGGTGCGGTACTCCTCGCTGACATTTTTTCGCCGGCCTAAAATTCGGAACGTTTTTCAATATTTAGGTGGGCCTAAAGCATATGACAGACGATTCCAGCGGTCACGAGGCACCGACACGGCGTGACTACATGAAGTACGGCGGCGCAGTCATTGGCGGCGGACTACTCGCCGGGTGTGCGGGCCAGTCCGATTCCGACTCGACGCCGAACGAGACGAGCGCGGACGATCAGTCGACGACGGAGACATCGACAGAGACAGACAGCTCATATACTGTCGAGATGGCTCCGGTCGGGGAGGTGCAGTTCGAGGAGCCCCCAGAGCGGGTCACACACTACTTCCCTGACTACGCCGACATGGCCGTCGCGCTCGGCCACGGCGATTCGATCCTCTCGATGGGACTGCCATCGCGGTTCCACACCAGTCATTACGACGAACTCGACGGTGTGAGCGTCGACGCGGAGTCGCTGACGCGACTGAGCGACAGCGGCGTCGACAAGGAGCTCTTCTACGAGCTGGACGGCGATATCCATCTCATCGATCCGCAGTGGCTCATCAACAACGGCTCGTTCAAGCTTGAGGAGTCCGACGTCGAGGAAGTCAGTAGCAACGTCGCGCCGTTCGTCGGCAACACGATATTCCGCCGAACCGACGAGTGGCACGACTATCGGTACTACACGCTGTACGAGGCCTTCGAAAAAACCGCCCATATCTACCAAGAAGAAGAGAAGTTCACCCGGATTAAACAGCTCCACGACGAATTCATCGCTCGGGTACAAGCCGATCTTCCTCCAGCAGACGATCGACCGAACGCGCTATTGACGTTCGCTGCGGGCAACGAGCCGGAGGCGTTCTACCCCTACCGGCTGAGCGACCAAGGGGCGAACAAGAAGCATTTCCGCGATCTCGGCCTTAGCGACGCCCTCGCAGACACGGGAGTCGAGGGGCTCTCGACGACCGATCGGGGTCAGATCGACTACGAGACGATGCTCGAAGTCGACCCAGACTCCATTCTCGTCCGGGGACACGAAAACAAGAGCCACGGGGAGTTCGAAGACACTGTCTTGGCGTTCATGAAAGACCACGAGGCGGCTTCGGAACTCGCTGCTGTCCAGAACGACATGGTGTTCCGTGGTGGGCCGATTTACTCCGGGCCGTTACATAACCTGTTCCTGACTGAGCGCTACGCGAGGCTGTACTTCCCCGAGGTCTACACGGGCGAACTGTTCGACCGTCAGCGGGTCGCGGACATCATCAACGGCGACGTCTGACCAATGAGCACGACCAGCCCACCTGAAGTCGTCGTCATCGGCGGCGGTGTTGCCGGCCTGTCGACAGCCGTCTTCACCGCCCGACACGGGCTGGATACGCTCGTCGTTGCCGCCGGCGAGTCGATCCTCCGACGGAACGCCCACCTCGAGAACTCCCCCGGCTTCTCCGCCGGCGTCAACGGCCGCCAGCTACTCGATCTCCTCGAAAAACAAGTGGCCGGAGCAGGCTGCGAGCAGGTGACCGCGACCGTCGCAAGTGTCGAAGATACCGACGAGGGATTCGCCGTCGAGACCGACGCCGTCGACCGCTACCGTACGGAGTACGTCGTCGCGGCGACGAAGAACGCGGTCGGCTATCTGGCCGACGTCGACGGCGTCGGCATCAGCGACCGCGGGAAAGCGTTCCTCGACACGGACGAGCGCGGGCGCACCGGCGTCGACGGCCTCTACTCGGCCGGTCGGCTCGCCGAGAAGCCACACCAAGCAGCGGTCTGTGCCGGCCACGGCGCCGAGGTCGGCGTGACGATCCTCGAAGACGACGAGCGGCCGTTCTACCACGACTGGGTCGCGCCCGAGGGCTACTTTACAGACCGTGGGCGGGACTTGCCGCCCGGTTGTGAGGAGATCGACGAGGCGGAGCGGGCGGACCGCGAAGCGCGCTCGCTCGACGTAATGGGTGAGCGTTTTGCCGAGCCCCACCCGGACGAACAAGAAACGCACCCGCGTCTCGAAAACGAGGGGAGCCATTCGGACGGAGGGTAGAGGCGACGCGAAGGGTCTCTCAGTAGAGCCCCATCGATAGTTTTTTTAATTTTTAGGCTGGCCTAAAACGTATGACTGCTCACGACAGCAGTGATACCGGATCGACACGTAGAGGCTATCTGAAGTACGGGAGTACGCTACTGGGTACGAGTTTCTTGGCTGGCTGTACGGGGGGTGACGGTAGCGGGGCCACAGAGGAGCCAACGACCACCGGCGAGAGTGGGACCGATTCCGAAACCGGCGAGACCGAGACGGAGTCGACCGAGACCGATACCGGATACACCGCTTCCATCGTCCCCGCGGGAGAGGTCCACTTCGATGCCGTTCCCGAGACGTGGACGGTCTACAACGGCGGCTGGGCCGACATGGCGTTCGCGCTGGGGCAGCGAGAGGGGTTCCTCACCGCGGGCAATATGATTCCGGGGTTCTTTTTCGATCCGTTCGACATCGACGTCCCGGACCAGGACGCGCTCCCCTCGATGTGGTCCGAGGGCGGTTGGGACAAGGAGAGTTTCTACGAACTCGACCCGGACGTGTTCCTGATGGATCCGAACTACCTCCACGGGACCGGCTGGGACGACTCCTGGAGCAAGGACGACACGCAGGAGATCATCGAGAACGTCGCGCCGTTCTTCGGGAACAACTGCCGCCGCCGACGCGAGTTCCACGATTACAAACTGTACAGTCTCTACGGCGCGTTCGAGCAGCTCTCTCACGCCTTCCAAGAACAGGAGCGATACGAAGCGTTCGCCACGCTACACGACGAGGTGCAGTCAGAGATCGCTTCTCGTACGCCCGACGAACAGCCGACGATCGGCCTCGTCAACGGCGGCTCGGAACCCTCGAAGGGGAAATTCTTCCCGTTGAATACACAGGACGATGGGTACGAGATGAAGCCGTATCGGGATCTGAACGTCGCGAGTGCGTTCCCCCAGGAGATGGAAGACGGCGGGCAGATCGATTACGAAACGCTTCTCGAGGTGGACCCGGAGATTATCGTCGTCCACTGGGGTATCGGTACCACCGGCGACACGGATAGCTTCTCCGCCGAGGCATTTCGGGAGCAGTACGTCACTCCGATGGAGGAAGACTCCGTGGGACAGGAACTGACGGCCGTTCAGCAAGGCCGCGTGTTTCCGGGCCAGTACGGCGAGCAGGGCCCCATCGTGAACCTCCTGCAAACCGAGATGGTCGCACAGCAGCTCTATCCCGACGAGTTCGGTGCGTTCGACCCGGAGTCATTCCCGGAGGTCCCTGAGGAGAATCAGCTCTTCGACCGCGGGCGCGTCAAGGACATTATCGCGGGCGACATCTGAGGCATGGCACGCACAGACACTATCGGACCGACGGGAGCCGACTCCCCGGACTCCACACTCGATCACGACGTACTGGTCGTCGGGGGCGGAGCGGCCGGGCTGTCCGCAGCGACGTTTCTCGCACGCTACGGACTGAACACGCTCGTCCTCGCTCGTGGGAAGTCAGCCATCCAGCAATGTGCCGTCCTCGAGAATTTCCTTGGATTTCCGGTCGGTATCACGCCCGACCGATTTCTCGAACTGGGGCGAACACAAGTCGAGTACGAGGGTGGGACCGTCCGTGAGGAGACTGTCGAGCGCGTCGAGCGGGTCGACATCGAGGAGCCACCGACAGATGCAGGCGGTGAGCCGCTGGATTCGAATGGGTTCGAGATAGAGAGTGACGACGGCGACTATCGCGTCCGGTACGTCCTCGCCGCGACCGCGTACGACGGGGAGATGTTCGAGCCGTTCATCGAGGAGATAGAGACCGACGAGGCGTTCGGGATGGTCGACAGCGAGAACGGGCGCACGCCGGTCGACGGGCTGTACGCGGCCGGATGGATGACGACCGAAACGGTACATCAAGCCATCGTCAGTGCGGGCCACGGTGCGCACGCAGCGCTCTCGCTGATCCGGGACGATATCGCCGCCCGCTACTGGCCTGCCGTTGCGGACCACTACGTCGACTGGGTCGTCCACGACGGGCGATACGCCGGCGATGAAGCGTGGGACGACCACACCCGCGAGTGGTTCGAAAACGAGATTCTCGTTGACGACGTGGACTCCGGTTTGGCAGATGCGGCCCTCGAACATCTAAAATCCGAGTTCCTGGACCGACAGATCGGCACCGACGAGCGGGCGCGTCGGGATCGTGACGGACAGCGGGCACTGCTCGAGACGATGGACGACGATGTCGTCTCCGAATACGCTGCGAGCCTCGACACCACCGATGACAGAAACTGAGCGCCATCTCGTGGCTGTGACCGCTGGATTCGGGAGTCGCCACGCTGACTCTCCCCCACTCGATCAACACAGCGCGTAAGACACCAAACCACCATGGTCGGCCCAACACTCATCGACATCAGGGAACACATCGAAGCCCTCGCGACCGAGGACGGTCAGTACTACCTCCGTTGTGGGCGGATGGGCGACCGGCCAGTCCCAGCGGCCGGTACCCGGTTCCCGGATCGGGTCACCGCGCGAGCTGCCGCTCGCGCCACCGAGCAGTACCGCTCGGCACTACAACGCTACGACCCGCAAGTCCCATTCTACGACCTAATCGTCTGTGAGGAGACGGCCCAAGAAACGACAGTAGCGCACGAACGTAACTCAGAGACAGGCAGCCCACCAGACAGGCTCTCCGAGCCCGATCTCACCGACAGCGCCACGCCCGAGCGGCACGACCTCGTCGAGTTCTGTCACCGCGTCGCCGGCGCGGTCTTCGAGACGCTCTCCGAAGCGGGATACGACAGTGTCGAGGGCGCCGTCATGGACACGTACTTCGAGCTCGCCGAGACCGTCGGTGATCCCGACGAACTCTGTCTGTGTCTCCTCGAGAGCATGGCCAGCGAACTCGACGAGCGCCTGTTTCCTGCTGACCAGGCCGAAGTTCTCGCCGACGCTGCGACACGACTAGAGTCACCCAGCGAAGACGGTGATTCACTCGAGCGGAGCCTGACCGCGCTCCAGCAACGAGGTGTCATCGAGAGCTACACGCGCTCGCCGTACTCCGTTGACCTCGATGGGGGTTCAGGAGCCGTTGTCGTACAGATCTCTGGCTACGCGCTTTCAGCGCAGGACGGCCGACTCCCTGTGCTACCGTTGACGCTTGAACTCTGCCGACATCACGCGGAGCAGTCCCCACAGTCTGTTCAGGTGACCGCCGTGGACGGCGACTGGCAACTCACGTTCGGCCTCGCGGACACGGGAGAGCAGAACGGCCTCGTGAGTGCTCCAATCGAGGGAGAGGTGTGAGATGGCCGTCGACACCTATATCCAGCAAGCGCGAACGCGCGCTCGATCCGAGCGGGAGCCCATCGACGAGATGCTGGACGCCTACGACACGTTCATCCGTCGGGTACAGAAGCTACAGCCCGAGCAGACACCATCATCGGTCGCCAGCCTCTCGACAGCCGGTGGGGTCACCCACCTCTCCGCAGACGCGTCCAGTACCGATGGCTGTCGGCCTGTCCGAACGGTGTTCACCGAGACGATTCGCCCTCACAGCGTTGCCGACATCGACGAGACTGAGTCTTTGCTGAAAACGATCCGC
The DNA here is from genome assembly GCF_002252895.1 of Halorubrum sp. Eb13. Lineage (NCBI taxonomy): Archaea > Methanobacteriati > Methanobacteriota > Halobacteria > Halobacteriales > Haloferacaceae > Halorubrum > Halorubrum sp. Eb13. The sequence goes on from NZ_NHPE01000086.1 coordinate 100,449, forward strand.
GAGGAATTCACTGACGCAATCGCAGTCGCACTCGCTCCGACGACAGAGGCCTCATTCACTCCCGACCTCAAACGGATGGTTCTCGCCGAAGCACAATCTCGGCGGGCGGAAGCGACGGCGCTACAGAAAGCGCTCGAACGCGAGGAAGCGCACCTCGACGAGGCGGATGCAGCGGTCGACGACATCATCGCCTGGATCGTCGACGCGAACGAGACGCCGTTGACTGACCTCGGCTTCGATGCGCTACAACAACGTCACGAGACGTTGGCCAGCCATCGTGACTACTGTGAGGAGGTGGCTCGCGACCGGCAGGAATTCCTCCAGAAGACGACGAACAACGGTGTTGACGCCGGCATCCGTCACAGAAGCCTCATCCCGTACCTGTATCAGGATTTTTCGGTCGACCATCCGGTGCTCGCAACGGTCGCGACGCTCGATGAGACGTGTGAAGATTGCCAACGAACCGTGCGAGACCACTTGGTCCGGAGGGCATGACCGATGGGTGAGGGACCTCGTCGACAGCGTGCAAAGGCGTGGGCGTGGGTGTACGCTGCACTGTTCGGCCCCGATGACTGTTCTGATGCTGACACAGAAGACTGTGGCGAGGATTCGGCGAACAGCACTCTCTCACGAGACCAGCCGGACGAACGATGAGTAGAGCCGCACAGCATCTACTGGCCGTGTATATCCTCGGTCATCAGGACGATCCACCGATCCCGACGAATGCGGTGGCCGAGACGCTGGACCGCTCGCCGGCGACCGTCACTGAAACGTTCCAGCGACTCGAGGAAGATGGGCTCGTTGAGTACGAGGCGTACAACGGAGTGACTCTAACAGACGCAGGGCGCGAGCGTGCTGGAGAACTACACGAAACCTACGTGACCATCTCGTGGTTCTTCCGGAGCCTCTTGGAGTTAGACGACTACGAGAAGGAGGCGATGGAACTGGCCGGACTCGTGAGTCCGACCGTTGCCGAGCGCCTGGCGAACACATTGCCCATTGAGACGGACGCCCCATCACATTCCGACGGAGCAAACTCGTCGGCAGCGACCGATTACGAGAGTTCTTGACTACAACCGATATCGATGAGCGATGCTTCCTGACCCCGATATCGGTCAGCACAAGCAAGCGGTAGTGGGCGCCGTACGGTAGCGTGAGACCAAGTCGTATGACCGGCAGTGGTCCAGTCCCAAGTTCAGGCGATGCGAAAAATTGATACATTCCATTAATGATACACCCATAGTCTCGGAATTTTGGCTACAAAGGCGCTGTAAGAGATATTTTTAGTCCCACGTAATATTAAGATTTATGATACTATGGTTCCAGCGTGAGAGTGTAATGAGCGCAGAAGGCTCCGGGCTCGACTCGTTGAGCGTGTTGACGATCTCCGTCGGGAGGTTCGCCGGTGGGGTCGGGGGTTCGTAGGACATCGGCTACTCTCGTGTTAACCAACACGGCCCATGAACCCATAGTTTTGTTGGTTAAGACGATGGGGGCGGTTCTCGCGATTGCTGGCTGTAACACTACTCGAAACTTCTTTATATACAAGTTTCGTACTATGTTACACCGTGCTCCGGCGCATCGAACTCGAGGTCCTCGCCACGGTTGACCGCGGCGACACGATCTCCGAGCTCGCGACGAAGCTCGACCACAGCGAGAGTTACCTCTCTCGTGCCGTCGCCGAACTCGTCGAGAAGGGGCTCGTCTACACGGAACGCGATGGCCGGCGAAAACGAGTCGTACCGTCGGATGCTCGCGCCGTCCAACTCTTTCGGAACCTCGTCCGCCAGCACTCCCACATCGACCTCCCCGAACTGCTGACCGGGAAGGCACTCGAAGTGCTGTACTACCTCGACCAGCCGCGAACCGTCTCCGAGATCGCTGACCGGAGCGACAACTACCGCAACACGGTCAACCGGGCCCTCAAGCGGTTTCGCGACCGTGGGCTTGTCGGGACCGTCGACGGCCGCTACGAGTTCAACGCCGACTTTGACCGCCTACACGAGTTCGCCCGTGAACTCGCCCATCATTTCCACCGCCAACGCCTCAAAGCCGTTACCTCGAAGGGCACGATTCTCTGGGAAGACTACGACGAATTTCTTGCTCAAACCGAGACGGAGATAGACGCAGACGGATTCCACGAAACCGGCCTCCCTCGGTTCTCGATGTTTGATCTCCAGTTCCTACTCACCGGCCACCGCTACTACGTCTACTCCGAGGAACTCGACGCAGTCTCGCCGGCGGAGCTGTGTTGTCACACTCTCTTGATCGACAACGGTAGCCGCTACCGTTCGTACTGTCTCCTCCTGCTCAGCCACGTCGACATCGACGAGGCGGACCTCCGAGAGCAGGCGGCGAAGTATGGCCTCGAAGACGAAATCGACGCCTTGCTGCGCTACCTCGAGACGCACGGCGAGGTCGACGACGACCGGCTCCCGGAGTGGGACGAGTTCCAGGAGTTGGCGGCTGACTACGAGGTGCCACTCCCACAATGAGACCAACATTCGGCCGCGAGTACATCGAGAACGAATTCCAGCGAATCGGGGACGGGCTATCTGAACCGCTCACGGTCTACCTGATCGGTGGTGGCGTGATGTCGCTGCGCGACCTCAAGGGGGCGACGAAAGATATCGACCTGGTCGTCCCAGATGGCGACGTGTACGGCCAGCTGTGGGCCGTTCTGATGGACCTCGGGTATACGGAGGTCAATCGCTGGATCCAGATTACCGGGCGCTGGGGGCGACGAGCTGCGTCGAGAACGACGATGGGTGTCGCCTCGATATCTTCAACCAGCAGGTCGCGAACAAGCTCGTGCTCACCGACGGTATGCAAGAGCGCAGTGAGCCGTTCCTCAACCTGGATCGACTGACGGTCCGGCTGGTTAGCAACGAGGATATCTTCCTGTTCAAGGCGATCGCAGGCCGCGACGACGACATCGAGGACATGAATATGCTCGTGCAGGCCGGCCTCGATTACGACGTCGTCCGGCATGAACTCGAAGCCCAGATCGAACGCCTGGGGGACGATCAGTTCGCCACGTTCGCGAACGGGGCTCTAGTTGAACTTGAGGAGCGGTACGGGGTGACCACGCCGATTGAGGCCCGCGTCTAGGAGCTCACGAATAGGTACTACCGGGGGATCGAAGTCCTCCAGGCACTCGATGAGCCGATGACCGTCGACGAACTGGCCGCCGAACTGGAGCGGGATACTGACGAGGTTCACGACCGGCTCGCGTATCTCTCAACGTTCGACCGGGTCCGTCGGATTGGCGACACAGTCCGTCCCATGGAGTAGTCCGGTCACGACTACGGGGAGGGAAGGCACCCATCAGGTCGTGGGACCCGCCCCTGCTTGATTTCGTAATCGACTCGTCGGAGGTGTTTACAGCCGGCCTCGGGCGCTCGCTGCTGCCAATCCGGACAAGTACACGACTCGCTGATCACGTCGACTTCGTACCAGTTTCCGGACGCCGATCGGACCTCATAGCGGCCACCCTTTTCGAGCAGCGAGACGGCCACCGATTTGTCGACGGCATTCCGATTTCCATGTGTGACATGTTGGAATCGTAGCCCGTGGCGATGGCAGGCCGCTTGTAACCATGGAGCACCGTCGACCAGAAAGATCGCGTTGTCAACCTGATGTTTCTCACGAAGTTCTGAGAGAAACATCGAAGAGATTACGTTAGTTCTCGTCGGATAGAGCCGAACATGGAGCAGACGGTTTGTGTCGGAATCGACGGCAGCGTACAGCCAATATTGCTCACTATTGAGCTGAATCACGGTTTCATCGACCGCGACGTGATTCGGACAGGTACCGTCTGTCGGCTGTAGATCGGCCTTCTGTGTCCACCGATGGACGGTAGTTCGATGCCGATCGACACCCAAAATATCAAGAATCGAGATAGAATCAGAACATGACTGTCTAGCTAAATAAAGCCGGATACCGAGCTTTTTCCCCGGCTCAGGTGTCACCTCTTGCTATAGAAAATCTAACTCGATACAACCCTTATCCCCGTTAAGGCGGTCGAACGAGAGCCTAGACCGCTCGACTTTTTGACCGCCTTATCTTTCGATCTTATATCAACACCGCCATGAGATACATTATTGCTGTTATAAACAGAACTCCGGCTAATAATACAATATACTCTGTTTTTAAATATGAATAGAGCGCACAATTTGACATATATCAGGAATTGATGTCTTTATAAAGTTTGTTAACCCGTTCTCTATGAATTTCATATAAATAATATTAGTATGATAATAATCTTATGAAAATTTAATTTTTCGACTGTATGATCTCAGTTTTATCGCATCGGCTGGTATCAATATTCCCCAGAGGAGACCGTGAGGGTACTCGATTGAACAGCACCGCTATTATATATGTTGCCACCGCTATTTGGGAATATGCCGGAAGAAACCAGTGGACAATCAAGAAAGTCGAATAAGGTTGCGAGACTGATCGCTGAATATCATCTCGCTGAATCTCTCGGCGATAAACTTGAACGGCTCTGGACTGCCGAGGACCAACAACGTAAGAGTCTCCGAGATCTTGCAGATCTCTTCAATCAGCGATTGCTCGAAAGTGCGATGGCCTCTGCAGGAATTTCTACAGTAGACGGAGAAATCTCCAATCTTTATCGTCTCCTCACCGCTGATGACGTGAGTAGTGGTATGCGAACCGAGGCTCGAAATCGTCTTGAACGGGATGGCGTCGATGTCAAGCAACTCGAACGCGATTTCGTCTCGTATCAGGCAATTCGGTCGTACCTCACTAAATATCGGAATGCTTCCTACGAATCCCCCTCCGACAGCGAGCAAGTGGAGAGCGTTCTTGATTCCATCCGACGTCTCCAGTCCCGCCTACGGTCACTCACCGAGGGCAGCTTGGATCGACTCCGATCAACAGAGCGAATCACGCTCGGCGAGTTTCGCTTGTTTATCGATGTTGACGTTCTCTGCGAGGACTGTGGCGAACAGTACAGCGTTATTGACCTGCTGGAACGTGGCGGTTGTGATTGCGAGGACGGAACATAGCCGCTTCTGGCCGGGTCCTATATTTCAGTGATGAGGGTATAATCGTCGTCGAGAGCCTGTGCGTCTTCGGGGAGCAGAGCGACAACCAAGAACTCCGGATAGTCGGCCATATAATTGATCAGCGATGCGATTCGCTGTGAATCGATGGCCTCCAAGGAGTCCAGAATCATGAACGGAACCCGTTCGTACACCTCGTGAACGAGATAGCCCGCAAGAGCAAACACCAGTCCAGTGACTTCTCGTTCGCTTTCGCTAAGATGATCGACGGTGTCCTCGTACGCCGCTCCGGTGTCGGTACTCCGGACGACGTGTAGTTCGAACTGAGTTTTTTCCACCTTTCTTCGTCCGTCTCGTACCTCGCGCTCGACTCTTTCGATCCAGATGCGCTCGATGTTCTCATAGCCGAGAGTCTCGAGGACTGCATCCATATGCTCGTTGAATTGCTCGACAGCGTTCTCTTCGATCTGATCGATTCGCGTCCGGAGATCCGTCAGTTCAGTACTGATCTCTTCTCGCTGCGAATTCAACCGTGTCTCCTCAGCAAGGCGCTCTTCGATAGAGCCGATCTGTTCCGTCACATCCTCCAGCTCAGATTCAAGCCGTTCGAGATCGAATTCCAACTGATTTGCCTCCTTGTGAAGATCCAGAATTTCACTGAAGTCTGCAGATTCTAACGTTTCGATCTCCGATTCAAGATCCTCGACTCCCTCGTTGAGATGTTCTCGCTCGTCTCGCAAGTCATCCAATCGCTCTTCGCGTTCCACGATTTCACTCTCGATGCCAGTGAGTTTTCTCTCAATCGACTCTCTTCGCTGCTGTTGTTCCCGATATTCCTGCTGTTTGCCTTTCAGCTGAGACAATTCCGATTCGAGGTCCCGGACCGTTTCCAGTTTCTCTTGACGGATATCCCGAAGTTGATCAAGCGTCTGTGTGATATTCTCCTCTTCGACTTCGGATCCACAGGTCCAACAGACAACCATGTCGTCGACAAGTGCATCCGTCACTGTGCTGTCAGTCTCTTGAGCGCTCAGAACGGAGGTGACAGTTCCTTCGCTCTCTTCCAGCCGTTCTTCATTGAACTGAATCACGTTCTGGAGGTTGCTCACCTCGCTTTCGAGACTCTCTTTCCGGTCTCGAAGTCTGGAAATTTCGTTTTTGAGCTCGTCATGCTCCCCCATCGGTGTGTCGGGAAGCTCATCGAGCTCCGACTCGAGGTCTCTCCGTTCGGTTGTCAGTGCTTCAATGCTCTCTTGTTCGACTTCGATGTCGGATCGAACCCGATCTAATTCGGCGCGTTTCTCGCGGAGTTCGTCGAGGCAGGCCTCGAGTTCTTGTTTCTCTTCCCGCGTTTCGTCGACGTCGGCATCGAGGGTCTCAATCTCTTCTTCCTTTGCTACTAGTTCCTCTTTTTTCGCTTCGATCTCGTCTTTGAGCTGGCTCCGGTCCTCTTCCAACTTTGGCATTTCACCCTTCAGCTCGTTGAGTTCATCGAGTTCATCGTCGATCTGCGACCGTTCCCGTTCGAGCTGTTGGATTTCTGATTGGATCGATTCGGTATCGACTGGTCGCATGATGAGCTCGTGAAGATCGGCACCGCTGATGACGGATCGACGGGCTTCGTTGGTTTCCAAGAGAAATGCGAACAGGTCGGCAAGCTCTGGCTCATCAAGATAGGGGTTGCCTCCAGCCGTGACGGAGCCATTTGTGCGAGTGAACGTTCGCACATAGGTTTCCTCATCAACGTCGAGCGCAACTCGTCCTTCATCCGCGTCTGCTTTCAGGGACGCATTATCGCTTCCCATAACTGCCATGATAGACCGGAGTAGCGACGTTCGATTCGTCGCGTTTCTTCCCTCCAATACCGTGATCCCGGGAGAAAAGTCTACAGATGCTTTGTCGATACCCCCCATATTTTCTACCTCAAGTTTGGCGGCTTGATCGAGTATATTTGCCCGGTTCATATCCTTGTATAGAATCTTTATAATAAAAGAGTTGTGGCATTGACTCACTTCCACCTTCAGGATCGAGCATCTCAAAACCTCATAACAAAATTAGTATTGTTATTCTAATGCGATGTAGATAAGGCACTATGACTATTATTCCAAAGTGATTAATTTATTATTTTGAATTTATTTCAGATATCAGGGCAGAATATATTTTTTATTGAATAGTTGTACTGTCCCATCCATATATAATGGAATAATTCCTTCGTATATTCAGATAGAGATATTCGGCTAGTGTCTATCCGTTTGATATAGCCAAACGATTAAGTAAATTCGAATGGTTTGTGAGAACATGACTGTCGATCCAAACCAATCGGAGTCGCCGCGGACACTAAAAACAGTAGAGCGTACAGCTCAGATCATCGAGGCGCTCGAAACACTGGACGGTGCGGGAGTGACCGAGTTGGCGACTCATCTCAGAATTTCAAAAAGCTCCGCGTATCATTACTTGGCGACCCTCCGTCAGGAAGACCTAGTCGTCAAGAATGGTGAGCAGTACGAACTCAGTTTGCAGTTCCTCCTCGCTGGCGAGTACGTCAGGAATCGAAATCGACTGTACAGATACGGAAAAGACGAGGTCGAGGACCTCGCGGAGTCGACCGGTGAGTACGCGAATCTCTTCACCGAGGAACATGGGATGGGCATCAATCTGTACAAAGTGAGCGGCAGTGACGCTGTCGGAAGCGGGTATCAGACCGACAAGCTTCAGCGCCCGGACTATCTCCACTGTACGGCAACAGGAAAAGCAATCCTAGCATATCTTCCCCGCGAGCGCGTCGACAAAATCCTCGACCAACACGGGCTTCCGAAACAGACCACCAACACGATCACCGATCGCGACGAACTCTTCGCCGAACTCGATACTGTTCGTCAGCAAGGATATGCACACAACGACGAGGAAGAAGTTGAGGGTCTGCGTGCCGTCGGTGCACCCGTCATCGACCGTAATGAGAACGTCTTGGGTTCGTTGAGTGTCGCCGGACCGACGAGCCGTCTGAAAGGGGAGCAATTCAAAGACCAACTTCCAGAGAAGGTCCAGAGCGCAGCGAACGTGGTCGAAGTGAACCTGAACATGGCGACTCACGAGAATGAGTCGTTAGAGTGATAGACTTCGTTTTCGGCGGAAACTCCGCTGAACCGGTTTCTGTATCGCAAGGGGCCTCCACGTGGCACGTATCTTGTTACGTTGACTGCGTTTGTATTATACGAACCACGATAAGATAGTGATTGCCGCAGTAGAAGCCCGTCTCAACCGTATTTTCCCCCGATAGTGCCGATAACTACGTTATCCTCATTTGTGATATAGTAACGATAGTCGAAGATCGATACTTCACAGGCGGAGCAGGTCGAGTGTTTTGGGGCTTGTCTCGAGACGAAGATCTCCCGTTTCACCGTGTGACAGGCGTTTATCGCCGTTATCGACGTCGAGGCGCAGTACGACGACACTGACGACTCGAGTTCTGGTTTGTCGGCGGATGCTCCGCAACGCGCCTCCTCAGTATGGTGGTCGGCGTCTTGGTCAGCCTCCCGATCTTCGATCTATCGTGGGTGATTAGGCTGCCGACTGCGTTCGTCGCGTACTCTGTGCTCTCGAAGGTGAACTTCAACCGCCACGTTATCCGAACGACCAGCTCGCGGAGCACTCAACCCACCAAAAGAGACTGACACCACCGGCGTACGTCGATTGAGAGACTCGCCGTGCTCAAGGTGGACGCAGCTTTTTCATTCTTCATTGGGTCACCGTCGGACCCGTGACGCAGATAGAGTCCGACATCGATGTCCAAGTGTTTATCTCCGATCTACTCGAAAATGAAGCCCTCGCTCGGTCGAGGTACTCTAAGAGTTCCTGCCGCTCGTATCGGAACTCATGCTTCCGGAGATTCCTCGCGAGAACCACACAGTCTATCCCGCGCGTGGCGACACCCTCCACTATCCGATCTATCGGAACGAAAGAGGTACTTATCACCTACGGCCCGATCTGCTTCGAGAGCCCGCAGGTAAAATAGCCGGCTACCGGGTCGCAAGCCTCAACTCGAGCACGTGAGACTCGTACTCAAACTCCACATAGAACAGTGTGAACACTAGTGCGGCCGTCGGTGTCGTCTCGACGAATACGTGGACCATCCGATGTGCAGTCGGGATTGAGAGAGAGGCAAACCACTCGGGATGGATGTAACCGCCGAACTGGGATACAGTCAATACACCGATCGGGTTCGTCCGAATTGGAACGTGTGATCGTGGAAGGCCTCAATCAACGAGAATAAAGCTAGTCCAGCGGGTATGTTGGCGCCACCAGTCGTACCGGTGGATGAGCTGTTATTCGAGATCAGGACGGGATAACGCGGTCTCTTTGGACGTAAGGAACTCCAGTAGCACCGGTGTCCCTTCTTTATTTTTCTGGACGCCACGTCGAATCGCGTCTGCAATATTGTCGGGGTCTTCGATCCGTTCACCGTACCCGCCCATCGATTCCGCAAAGTCAGCATAATGGCCCGAGAAAGGCGTATCGTAGCTCGCCATCTCAAAGTTGTTTAAGACGATCTCGAGAACCGGAATGTCCTCTCGAACGGCCGTCTCAAAGTCCATTCCGGTCATACCGATGGCACCGTCGCCCATCACGTGAACGCATGTCTTGTCTGGCCGTGCGAGCTTCGCACCCATCATCAGCCCGAGACCGTACCCTAACTGAGTCGTCTTACCCCATCCGACGTACGATAGTGGTTCGGTCACCTCAAAGAAGGGCGCCATAAAGTCGCGAGCATTCCCGGCGTCGGCTGTGGCGATGATTTCGTCTTTATCGAGGACCCGATCGAGCTCGTACACGACCCGGTAGGGATTGATCGGCACTTCGTCTGAGGTCAACGTGGCTTCCCAACCCTCACGCCATTCTGCTTCGACCTCGGCGATCTCGTTGGCAACGGTATCGAATCGGCCACGCGAGTCGCCGTTGAGCCGGTCTTGAACCTCGTCAACAAGAGCTTCGAGCGTCAGCTTAGCGTCACCGACAAGACCGTAGTCAGATTCGACATCTTTGTCGATGTCACCCGCATCAAGGGTTGAGTGGATCAGCGTCTTGCCATCGGGCACGGTAATTCCGTACGCTGTCTTCGTGAAGCTGCAGCCAATTCCGAAGATGACGTCCGACTTCTCGAGGAAGTGATTCAGTGCCCGTGGTTCACTTTTACTCCCGGCACCGAGGGAAAGCGGGTGATCTTCAGGGAAGGCGCTTTTCCCGTTCAACGTGGTCGCAACGGGCGCTTCGAGCAGCTCAGCGAGTTCCTGCAGCGGGTCCCACGCCTCCGCATAGTGGACACCCTGGCCGGCGTTGATGACGGGATTATCGGCCTCTAGGAGTACGTCGACGATCTCCGGGATTGCCTCCGGATCAGGAGCAGATCGAGTTGACGAGGTTGATGCATACTCGACGTCGCCGATCTCTTCACTGAATACGTCTTTGGGGACCTCGACGAGTGCCGGTCGTTGACGGCCGTTCCGCGCCGATTGGAACGCGCGACGGAACATCTCACTGACGGAGTCCGGATCGGTCAACTGCTCGGCGGTTTTGGTAACGTGCTGGTAGTTTATGAGCGAGCTGAACTTGGGATCGGTATTCGTCTTGGCCCGCGAGTACCCCGCGGGGATCGCGACGATCGGAGCTGACTCCGCGTACGCCTGTGCGATGCCACCGACCGAGTTCTCGGTCCCAGGACCGTGCTGGCAAGCGAACGCTCCCACCTGATTGCCGGATGTGATGCGGGCGATACCATCCAGCATGTGCGCGCCTGTGCGCTCTTGACGGACCACAATCGGACGAATTCCGGCTTCCTCCGCAGCGTTATCGTCAAACAGTGGATTACTAGGGAATCCGATCAGGTGCTTGACCTCCTCTTGGGCTAATATATCGGCTATTGCCTCTGTTACATTCATACCGTCTATTACTCATCGATTCTCATGTGTCATAAAAGTACGGAATCATTTAAAAATAATCATAATGATCGTATATTCTGATTGAGGCGGATTCGCCGCTCCTCTGGAGGTCAAATATTTCTCATGACACCAAGGTTTATTATCGGCATCGTTCGATAACTTAGTATGCCGGAGTCTACAGACTTGGATCGGCTGTGTGTACACGAATCGGTCGAAAACGTGATTCCCAAGGAAGCGTTCGTGGCGGCGCTCGAAGATGGACCACTCGACGTCGAGCTTATAGGAGATCAGGAACCTATCACAGAAATGGATGCGGTCGCGACCTACGTACCACACGATGAGTTTCTGGATGCTGGGTGGGTTCACTGTATCCGCGCCGGATACGACGAATTCGATACAGAGCGATATCGGTCTACTGGCGTACCGCTCACGAATAGTACTGGGATCCACGAGACAACCGTGAGCGAAGTCGCCTTGGGATTCATGCTGTCGTTGGCTAGAAACCTTCACGTGTACCGCGATCATCAAGCGGCAAACGAGTGGTACGAGCCCGACTATCACCGGCCGTTTACGCTGGAGAACGAACGGATCTGCGTCGTCGGACTGGGAACGATTGGGAGGGGTATCGCGAAGCGTGCCGACGCGCTGGGGATGGATGTGATCGGAATACGTCGCTCGACCGATCCCGTTCCGGGGGTCTCGAAGGTATTCCAGCCCGATGACTTGAATGATGCGATAGCGGACGCACGGTTCGTCGCGCTTACGGTGCCACACACGCCGTCTACTGAGCACATGATTGACGAGTCGGCACTCGCGCAGATGCGAGATGACGCGTACTTGATTAACGTCGCTCGCGGTCCCCTTGTGGATGAGGCCGCACTCGTCGACGCACTCGAACGTGGCGAGATCTCGGGAGCCGGACTGGATGTTTTTGAAACTGAACCGCTTCCAGAAGAATCCCCTCTGTGGGACTTCGACGAGGTGATGATCTCACCGCACAAGGGGTCGGCGACGAACCGGTATCACGTCGATATTGCGAATCTGGTGAAAGAAAATATCGATTACTACCTGGCGGACGAAGACCTGCGGAATCGGGTAGCGTAGTCACGACGGGGTCGTTGCTCAGGCAACGGATACGAACTATCGTCTTTGTCGGCGACGGGTTTTGTCGATATTGCCGGTCCAATATCAGGTAGTCGGCACTAGTAGAAGAAACAATCTGTTAACAGGAAACGACGACAGAAGTCCAAAAAATACTCATCGCTAGCTCCAACGTTAGGTCGTGTACCCGCCGGGAGAGCAGAGGAGCGGAACGTGGTGGTGCTCCTCGGGATCAGAGGTCTTGAACCGCACAGGAACCGTATCAAGAAAGCTTGTGTCGGTGGACTCTGCTCTCTCGTAGTAGCTACTGACATCGAACAGCAGCTGATAGGTCCCTTCTTCCATTTCTTCGTCGGTCAGGAGAGGCTCATCCAGTCAACCATCGTCGTTTGTTATCCCCTGACTGATTGTTTCTGGTTCATCCGCACCCCGAACATCCTGACCGGTGTCGGAGTGCGCTCGTTCTCCCAAACGTCTTCACAATCCACGTCTACCGTCTGTTTGAGCAGGTCTGCGAGTGTCATGAGCACCACTCACTACGATCTGCTCACTTCTGAAACCACTTCAACTAGACAGTACCCGTCAAACTCATATTACCGTCAAATTACTGTACGCTAAGGTTGACACCCCTGGTGGAACAATTGTTCATGGTTATCTATGTAGCACCCTCTAAAACACTCAAGTAAATTACAAGACACGAGAGAGCAAATCTTCAGTGACGTCAACTGTTGACGATTCTCCGCCCAGATCCGGTGTATGTGGGGCAGTTTCGTCGGCGATTTGTGCTTGTACCTCCTTGCGTAATGTTTCGGCAGCCGCTATCTCACCGTCACCCAAGTATTCGAACATCATCGCGCCCGTGAGTATAGCTGCAAGTGGGTTTGCGATGCCTTGCCCTACGATATCTGGTGCGCTTCCGTGGACAGGCTCGAACATATCTGGATACTCGTTGTTCGGATTGATGTTGCCAGACGGGGCAAGTCCAAGGCTTCCAGTCGTGATCGCCGCGATGTCTGTCGAAATATCTCCGAAGAGATTCGACGCGACGACAACATCGAACTCTTCAGGTCGGCGAACAAGATCCATCGACGCTCGATCCACGAGGATACTCTCCACGTCAACTTCGGGATACTCTGTACTCACTTCATCGACAATATCATCCCAGAACACCATTGAGTACGCCTGTGCGTTGGACTTTGTGATGCTCGTTAGGTGTCCGTTCCGCTCGGTCGCCGCCTCAAACGCACTTCGGACGATCCGTTCGGTTCCCTTGCGCGTGAATACACCCGATTGAACAGCAATTTCGTTACTGAAGCCTTGATGTTCCCGTCCACCGACGTCCGCGTACTCCCCTTCTGTATTTTCACGATACACGACGAGGTCAATCTCACCTGCTTCGTATCCTTTTAGAGGACTATCGATCCCCTCGAAAAGCGTGTTTGGCCGTTTACAGATGTACTGGTCAAACCCTTTCCGGATCGGCAGTAAAAGACCGTTCAACGTGATATGATCGGGAACATCTGGATGACCCACAGCTCCGAGAAAAATAGAGTCTGCAGACTCTATTTGATCGAGCCCGTCGTTTGGCATCATCGAACCCGTCTCGAGGTACCGTTCAGTGCTCCAATCGTACTCTGTTTGATTGAGTTCGAATCCGTACTTTTCGGCCGTTGCGTTGAGAACATCTAACGCTGCATCAGTCACTGCAGGACCGATACCATCCCCTGGGATCACTGCAATATCGTACGTGCCCATAAAATAACATTTCAACAGGGCTGTTTAAATATTTCCTTTGATAAGAAATATTATATAAATGTTTATTGATTAGTGGACTACTCAGTAGCCAACGACCCCAAGACTGGTCTCGACGTGTTCGACATTTAGTCCACTTACTCAATATTTCTTGGTGTTGATTATGAGTCAGTTGTAGATGTCCGTCTCTGAATTCGATGGATAATAGATCTATCTTCTGTTGCTCCTCAGCTAGTAGATACCCAAGCGATGGGGGTAGATGAAAGAGTGTGAATCAGCAATTAGCGGTGCAGTCCTTGCGGCGGGATTAACTGCCTCAATTTCTAGAGTATTTGAGGATAAATGGACAGTGGGGCTCGTTATCTGGATAATTCCCTGCATTATAGGTCTCCTCACATGGGTTAACGTGGGTATGCTTATTTTGGATCGGGTATTGCAATGATTCGCAAGTCGTTGACGTTAGTTCCTGTTTGTCCGGTGTAAACTAGCGCATCTCGTCTCGAGAAATACGGATACGTGTCGTTCTGGTCTAGGGACTGCCTCGCGATATCCTTATTGGATACAATCGTCGAGGTGCCAAGCGCACCTGCCGCATCTGTCGCACCGTCTTCTCCGTCTGTATCCACGCTGGCAACGACCATCTCTTCTGAACTTGCTTGAAGTAGACTCTCAAGAACAAACTCTTGATTTGGCCCGCCGAGTCCACCGCCTCGGACCGTCACTGTTGCTTCACCACCGGATATTAAGACAGCGGGCGGCTCGATCGGTCGACCGGACCGAATTATCTCGTTTCCGATTGCACTGTGAACCCTCCCGATCTCACAGGCTTCGCCTTCGATGCTTGTAGAGAGCACGAACGGTGTGAACGGTGTATGTGTGATTTCATCGATTGCAGCGTCGATTGCAGTCGACGCGTCTGCGAGAATGTGTGTCGACACACTATCGAAGCAGTGATGATTTGACTGTGGTGTCTCTTCGAATTTTCTATCGGCACCATGCCTGAGATGGGTCTTAATTGTATTCGGTGGTTCGATATCGTATGACTCCAACACCGATATTGCATCTTGGTATGTAGTGTTATCTCCCACGATTGGGCCGCTTGCAATCGTACCTAAATTGTTCCCAGCTACGTCACTGAGAACGAGCCCGATCACTGTTGCCGGAGCCGCCGCCATGGCGAATTGTCCCCCTTTGATCTGGGATATATGTTTTCTAACCGTATTTATCTCGGTGATAGTCGCACCGCTGGTCAAAAGTTTCTTAGTCACCTGCTGCAGGTCAGTTAGCATCACATCCGAAACCGGGAGCGGAAGCAGAGAGCTACCGCCACCCGAGAGTGGGAATAAAATGAGCGTGCCTTCATCGGCCTTTTGCGCTCTCGATAATATCGCCTTTGCACCCGCCTTGCCACTTTCGTTGGGAACCGGATGAGATCCCTCAATCACATCGACTTGTTTGGTTTCTCGTGGGTCGTTTGTGACGACTACGCCTCCCGATATCGTGTTTTCGAGGATTGTTTCTAATGCCTTTGCCGACTGTGCGGCCGCTTTGCCGCCGCCGAGGACGACAACTTCCTCGAACTGAGTGAGATCAACTGTGGTGTCGCCGACGATAAGATTAGAGTCTTCCTTGGAGACCGTGTTTGCGACGGCGTTCTTCGGTTGGCTTGCTTCGATCCCGGCTGCAAGACAGTCTAGGACTACCTTGTGAGCAGGCGTTACTGCGAGTTGTTTTCTGTTCTGGATCACATTCGGAGTCCCTTGTGTGTCTGTAAAATACTATCCCTCGGTGTAGACTGGCTGGAAGTGATGGTAACTTGACGGTGACAAATAGACGCATGTAAACATTCCTATGGATGTGTTCGTGGCGGCGATCGAAAATTCACCAAGCAATAAACGAGTGGTACGAGCCCGACTATCACCGGCCGTTTACGCTGGAGAACGAACGTAGTCACGACGGGTTCGTCGTTCAGGTAACGGATTCGAACTAATGTATTCTTGATAATTCTCTGCCCCCATCTGATGTATTATGGGAAGTTTCATCTGTAATTTGTACTTGTACCTCCTCGCGGTCTGCTTCGGCAGCTACTGTCTCACCGTCACCCTTTCAAAAACTCTGCTCGTTCGTAATATGCGAAAATAGAGAACGGGATCAAATATAGAAGACGTTACTAGATAACAAACCTAGTCTTGTTATATACACATGTGTTCTATGTTCAACAACCGATCAAGCACCTGTTGAACGCAGAGATAATCCAGTACCCTGGGCCAATCAAGGGGTATAGCGAGAAACAGCACGAATATTCGATAAATACGAACAGAAATTTAGGTACGAGCTGGTGAACTTTCTGAATTATACCTATATCCCGTTCTGCCGAAAGCCCACCATATGAAAATCCTGAGCAGGGAGGGGATCAGCATAACGTCTTCTCATCGAATCAGTACGATCTGATGCTGTTGAGCGAGATTGCTGTTATTTGCGCATCGTCCGGGTCATCGTCTCCGATATATTCAAACTAAAGCCCGTTTAATAGGGGAATGGGTTATGAGTAAAGCGAAAGGAGCGCATCAGCGCGTCAGCGAAGACCGACTCCGAGACGATATCACGGAAACCGGGAAATTCGGAGAGGTTGTAACTGACCAAGGACACGGTCGAACTGTACTCACGGGAACGGAAGCAAACAGACAAGCGCGGGAGTATTTCATCGACCGCCTGGAGGCGGCAGGGCTTGACGTCCGCGTTGACGCAAGTGGGCAATATCGTCGGCCGCTGGGTGCCCGAGAGCGCCGATCCGACAGCACCAGCAGTCGCCTGTGAGAGCCATATCGACTCCGTTCCCGAAGGGGGTATCTCCGATGGGGTGCTCGGCGTCTACAGCGGGCTCGAAGCCGTACGGGCGCTTCAGGAGTCCGGCATCGAATTTGACCGGCCGATCTAGGTTGTCTGTTTCACCGCAGAAGAGGGAGCGAGATTCTCGAACGGCGTGCTCGGATCCTCCGTCGTAAGCAACATTGGACTGTTGAAGCGGCACTCACACTCGAAGACGTCGAAGGAGTCACGCTCGAATCCCCGCTCGAGGACATTGGATTTCGAGGCAGTGAGTGACTGGATGCGAGTAAGTTGGACTCCTGGCTCGAACTGCATGTTATCTCTGTTATTTTTCTTCGCGTATGGGTTTCATTTGTTTCCATATCAAAAACGCCCCGACGTATCGATCTCAGGCGGTAGAGATAATAATTAAACAAGCAAACATTCTTCCACCAAAACTTGAGTTTTCGAGTGATCTTTCTTCCAATAACCCGCTGATACACAGAATCTACTACAGTCTACGTTTGGAGTATGTGAACGATTAAGTGGTAGAATGTACTGTGTCAGAACATGACGATAGAATTGAACAAAAAAAAGAATCACCGCGTACGTTGAAAACGGTTGAGCGAACCGCTCAAATAATCAAAGCACTCGAAACACTCGACGGTGCGGGTGTCACCGAACTGGCTGCTCAGGTCGGGATGTCGAAGAGTTCGACATACCACTACTTGGCGACGCTTCGGGAGAAGGAGTGTATCGTCAAGAACGACGATCAGTACGAAATCGGTCTGCAATTCCTTCTGTCCGGCGAGTACGTCCGAAACCGCAACATCTTGTACCGCTACGGCAAGGAGGAAGTTGATGAGCTCGCAGAGATGACCGGCGAGTATGCGAACCTCTTCACCGAACAGCACGGCAAAGGGATCAACTTGTACAAGGTCTGCGGGAGCGACGCCGTCGGGAGCGGCTACCAGACGGACAAACTCCACCAACCAGACCAACTCCACTGTATGGCGACGGGAGAGGCAATTCTAGCCTTTCTTCCCGAAGACCCCGTGACGAGATCCTCGAACAGCACGGGCTCCAGGAACGGACGGCAAACACCATCACCGACCTGGAGACACTACACGACGAACTGGCGACGATCCGCGAACGGGGCCACGCGTACAACGATGAAGAGGAGGTGGAGGGTCTTCGTGCTGTCGGAGCGCCGGTTATTGACCACGAGGAAACCGTCCTTGGCTCGTCGAGCATCGCTGGCCCGACCAGTCGACTGAAAGGAACGCCGTTCAACGGGGACCTACCCGAGCAGGTCCAACGCGCGGCCAACGTCATTGAGGTGAACATCAATATGGCGACCCACGGCACCGGTTCGAAAGCCTAACTGCCTGAATATTCACCGGCTACGTTCGTTTTCATAGGTCAAACACCGTCGTCGCTCACTATCGAATCTCATTAGCGCGCCAGCTCCCCCAATCCGGCCGTCAACACCCTCGTAGCCGTCGCACAACTGCTCCAGTCCGTCCATTCGCGGGGGCTATGCGAGAACCCGCCGCGGGACGGTGCGAACAGCAGTCCCGTGTCCGTGACACTCGCGATGTGCATCGTGTCGTGGCCTGCACCGGAGTGCATGCACAGGGAATCCGCATCAGCTACAGCCGCCGCGTCTCGAAGCGCGGACGTACACCGCTCGCTCATCGTGCTCGGCGCGATGTCGTATGGTCGTTCGAGCATCGTCTCGACGCTGCGGTCGCTTTCGAGCGTCGAGAGATGGTTTTGGACGCGTTTGATGATTCGTTCCATATTCTCGTACTCGACGTCGCGGACATCGATTCCCAGTTCCGCGCGCCCCGGGACGACGTTGATGGCGTTGGGCCAGACGTCGAGACTCCCGACCGTCCCGACGACGGTGTCACCCTCCTCGGCGGCGACGTCGTTCGTCACATGTTCCACCTCAAGGACGAGTTCGCTCGCGGCGGTCAGCGCGTCCGTCCGTTCGGCCATCGCCGTCGATCCGGAGTGGTTCGCCTCACCTTCGATTTCGACTTCACATCGGATGGTGCCCGTTATCACCGAGACGATGCCGACGGCCGCGTCCGCCTCTTGAAGACGCTCCCCCTGTTCAACGTGGAGTTCGAGCCACGAATCCCACGTGCTCGCGTCAATGCGGCCGGTGCCTCGGAAGCCGATGTCGGAAAGCGCCGCTTCGAGACTCACGCCTGCGTCGTCTTCGAGTGCAAGGGCCTCTTCGACGCTCCGCTTCCCGCTCGCGACCGACGAGCCGAGGACGCCGTTGGAGAACCGCGCACCCTCTTCCTCGGTGAAACAGACGATTTCGATCGGTCGGTTGATCTCAACGTCGGCTGCCTGCAGTGCTCGCACGGCCTCCAATCCGCTGTAGACGCCGAGAACTCCATCGAAGATGCCCCCTTCGGGCACGGAATCGAGGTGACTCCCACACGCCACCGACCGAGCCGCCGGATCGGCCTCTTCGGGTACCCACCGACCGGTGATATTACCGACGGCGTCGACACGAACGTCGAGACCGGCGTCGTCGAATCGATCGACCAGATACTCCCGTGCCTGCCGGTTCGCGTCCGTGCCGGTTAGGACGGTTCGTCCCTGCCCCAACTCTGTCTGAATGGCACCAAACTCCGCGTTGGCTGTGATATCCTCGCGGAGACGCTCCTCGCTTACACAGTGTTGTTCCGATTTCATGCTGCCCATGCTCTATCACCTCTTAAGAATGCTCTAAGCTTAATATACCAGTATATCAGTGCTCCTGCAGGCCGATACGCGCCGCTCTCGGCGTCTGGACCATAGCGAATCTGAGCGGCCATCGGCCTATCGCTCTCTGACGACGATGTCCTTCGCGCCGGTCTGTAGCGTCTCTTCTTCGATCTCACGGAGTTCCTCTCGGGATGCGTCAAGGCATGCGATGTGGTTGCCGGCGAGCTCTCCTGCGGGGCTCTTGAAACACGTCGGGCCACAGGGAATGAGAATTTCCTGTTCGTTCCGGTACCCTGGATAAAGCAGGATATCGCCTCGAGACGGGTAGACTGTGTGGTTCTCGCGTGGAATCTCCGGGAGTTCGATTTCGTCGATATTGATCCACGTCGCGTGTCCGCTCCAGCGGACGTGCATCAGTTCCGATTCGAGCGGGAGGAATTCCCGGAGTGCTTCGACCGATCGAGGTGCCTCATCCTCGAGCAAGTCGGCTGTGAACACACGGCCATCGACATCGAATTCTAGTTGTGTCACGTCGACTTCAACGACAGTACGCGAAATAAAAGTTCCGTCGCCACTTACCCCCAGTCCGGCACCTCACGCCGCAAGAAGGTCCCGTGGCCGGGGTTCGCGACGATATCGCCGTCGTCGGCGACGAGCGTCCCTCGCACGAAGCTCTGTTTCACTCGACCTGTCACCGTCCGGCCTTCGTACACAGAGTAGTCCGCATTCGAGTGGTTCCGCTCCGCCGTGATGGTGTACGTCTCATCCGGATCGAAGATGACGATATCGGCGTCGGCACCGGGTTCGATCCGCCCCTTCCGCGGTAAGCCGAACGTCTGTGCCGGATTGCGGCACATGAGTCGGACAAGATTCGGATACGAGAGGCCACGTTCGTTGACGGCCACGTCGTGGAACACGGGGAGGCTCGTCTGGAGACTGTTGATCCCGAAGGCGCTTTCCCACCACGGCCCGCCCTCTTTCCGTTCGCGAGGCAGCGGAACGTGGTCGGTCGAGACGACCGAAAGTGTCCCGTCGCCGAGTCGGTCGAAAATGGTATCCATATCCTGAGACGACCGGAGGGGAGGAGACATGATCGCCCGGTTCCCGAGTCGTTCGTACGTTTCCTCCGTGAGCGTGGTATAGTGCGTACACGTCTCCGCCCTGACGTTCGAACCGTCAGTCTGCACCTCCGCGATCGCGTCCGCCGCCGCCGCCGACGTGGTGTGGACGCCGTAATACTTTGCGTCGGCCGCGACGGCGAGTCGGGCGACGGAGCCGGCCGACATCGCTTCCGCGTAGTCCGGGCGGGACCGCGGATACGCCGATGGTGATTCACCGCCGGGTTCGCTTTTCACCGCGTCCGTCCGATGCTCGCAGACGGAGTACTCTTCGGTGTGAACCATCCCGACGGCACCGATGTCGGCGAGCCGCCGGAACACCTCTCCGATGAATCCGTTCGACAGTCGGATGTCGTCTGTGGTGAAGAGTTTGAACGACGTGATGCCGTCGTCGACGAGCGTCGCCAGTTCCTCGAACACCGCGGGAGATTCTTGTGTGATGACCGGATGGACCCCACAGTCGATGAGTGGTGCCGCGCCATCGCGATGCCGTTCGACGGCTCCGGTCAGCGTCCCCCGGTCGTCCCATTCTCCGTCGTCCCATCCCTGCCAGGCGAAGGTCAGAAGACTGGTGACGCCGCCGACTGCAGCGGCCGCCGTTCCGGTCTCGTAGGAGTCGATTGAGTTGTAGCCTGCGAGATGGGTATGTGGGTCGACCACGCCTGGAAGGACGAGGTTCCCGTCCGCGTCGATCCGGTCTTCCGCGTCCGGAAACGCATCTTCGTTGCCTACGCCTACGATCGTACCGTCGTCGATGGCGACCGCCCCCTCGAACATCGCCTCGGCGGTAACGACGGTCCCGCCGGTGACGACGGTGTCAATACTCACCACCGGTGTCCACCCTGACTTTGGACATCGACCGCGTTCCATCCACAACATTCGAGAGTCACCGCGAAGTTGTATCGTCTCGCTCCGTTCACCGTGCTAACCATACCCTGGAATACTCGATACCTGTTCTTAAGGGTTGTTCCGTTGTCGCCGCCTCAGCTCCGGGCCGACTGTGAGTGCGAACGAGAATTTAAGTGACGGGCGGTCTGACCAGCGAGGACGATGAGCAAACGAACGATCACGGACGTGAACCGATCGGATAGAGAGAGGTTTGTCGACCTCTTGGGCGGCGTGTACGAACATTCCCCCTGGGTGGCCGAACGGGCTTGGTCCGACCGACCCTTCGAGTCGGTCGACGACCTTCACGAGACGATGAAGCGCGTCGTCGAGGCTGCCGATCGCGATCGGCAGCTCGAACTCCTGCGGGCACATCCGGACCTCGGCGAGCAGACCGAGATGACAGACGCCTCCGTCGAAGAGCAGGCCTCCGCCGGACTCGATCAGTTGACTCCGGAGCAGTATGAGGCCTTCCAGCGACTGAATGACCGGTATCAGGACAGCTTCGGCTTCCCGTTCATCATGGCCGTACGAGACGAATCGCCCGACGCGATCAGGGCCGCGATGGAAGAGCGGGTCGAACACGCACGACCCGAGGAGTTCCGGACCGCCATCGATGAGGTACACACCATTGCGCGCCTGCGACTCGACGAAATACTGGAACCGTAGCGGCGGGTGCCCTCCTGGTGAAAATGACAACGAGCGACCAAAAATGGTTTACCTATGCGTATGAACTTCGTTGGTAGACGGTGACAAGCGCACTACGTAAAGCCAGATTTTGTAGCCCGGAGCACAGCGATCGCTGCACGCAGCAGGGATGACCGACGACGATACCACTGACGGCCCATGATAAACACACCACAAGACACCGACGACCGAACGATGAACTACGGGAAAAAACATGTTAACGTCTACCGGACGTACGCAACCCCACTGACGGGGCTCCGCGAGATTCCCGAGTCGACATTCACTGGCAAGCCGAACACGCTCCTCGGGATGGAGGTGCGTGCGCAGGTCGAGGGCGAGGAGTTCCTCCCCTCGTTCCGAGACGGCGACAACACGAAGGTGGTGGCAACGGACACGATGAAGAACTTCATCTTGCACCACGCTGGCGAGTACGACGGTGCGACCGTCGAGGGCTTTCTCCATTACGTCGGCTCGGAGTTCCTCAACACCTACGATCAGATGGAGGGAGTCCGCATGTCTGCCGATGAACTCCAGTTCGACCAACGACCCGTTCCAGACGGCGAGGGCGGCTTCGAACCGAGCGAACTGGTCTTCCGCGTTTCCGACAACGAGTCGGCGTACGGCGAGTACTACCTCAAGCGGGAGGACGGCGACATCGTCATCGAGAATCAGCGAAGCGGTGTCACCGATATCGAACTCGTGAAGGTGAAAGACAACTCTTTCGTCGGCTACGTTCAGGACGAGTACACCACACTTCCGGAACGAGAGAATCGGACGCTGTATATCGGACTCGACATCTTCTGGACGTACGACGACCCCAAGGCGGCGCTAGGTGACGATCCAAAAGAGTACGTGCCTGCCGAGCAGGTGCGAGATATCGCACAGGTGGTCTTCGATGAGAAAGACGTCAACTCGATCCAAGACCTCGTCTATCAGATCGGACTCCGAATCCTCGAACGGTTCCCGCAGCTGGCCGAAGTGAATTTCGAATCCAGGAATCAGACGTGGCTAGGCGTGCGGAATGACGACCTAGAGGGTGACGCGAAAGTGCTTCGAGAACCGCCTCGGCCGACCGGATTCCAGCGGTTCTCGATGGATCACAGCGACCTCGACGAAGGGGGCAACGTATGAGCGCAGGACTGACCACGCACGTACTCGATACAAATCGCGAAGGACCGGCGGAGGGCGTGGAAGTGACGCTGTATCGACTCGAAGAGGGAGACCGCGAGCAGATCGTGTCAGCGGTGACGAACCACGATGGCCGAGTCGACGAGCCGTTACTCGACGCCGAGGAGATCGAGGCCGGAACGTTCGAGCTCGTCTTCGACGTGGGGACGTATTACCGCGAGGGTCCCACGGAATCTACGTTTCTCGACGAGGTTCCGGTGCGGTTCCTGATCGACGATCCGAGCGAGCACTACCACGTGCCATTGCTCCTATCTCCTGGGAGTTACACGACGTACCGTGGGAGCTGAGCTACGAGTACAACCGTCGCCGTCCAGACGCCGGTCCCGTTGACACGACATCCCCCGCGGAGCGATTCGATGGCTGACCGTGTCCGTTCGGAGGTGACTGTTCCCGACCCGTTCTCGAACGGCGCTTCGTCGGAACCTCATACAGCGAACGCTATCCGCCCGATAGATGTGC
Source organism: Halorubrum sp. Eb13 (assembly GCF_002252895.1). NCBI lineage: Archaea > Methanobacteriati > Methanobacteriota > Halobacteria > Halobacteriales > Haloferacaceae > Halorubrum > Halorubrum sp. Eb13. The sequence goes on from NZ_NHPE01000086.1 coordinate 124,140, forward strand.
GAACCAGCATATTCCGTGATATCTTGGATGAAATATAGTAGATCAATAGAAGATTTTAATTATTAGAAGTCTCATTGGTATGTCGGAACATGCCTGGAAACACAGACGAAGGAATCGATCTCGCATACGGTCTGGAAGAGAAGCCACCGTTGTCGAAATCGTTCCTGCTCGCGCTACAACACGTATCGGTCATGATTGTCCCGTCGACTGCAGTCGCGTTCATCGTCGCGGGAGCCGCGGGATTGAGCTCCGCAGACACGACGTTTTTGGTTCAGATGGTGATCCTCTTTGCGGGAGTGGCGACCGTCGTCCAAGCATACGCCGTGGGTCCAGTCGGCGCGAAACTTCCGATCGTGATGGGAACAAGTTTCGCCTTCGTCGGTGCGATGTCATCGATCGGCGCGAGTTCGGGCCTCGACGTCGTGTTCGGCTCGATCGTGGCCGCGGCAGTCGTCGTTCCGTTCCTGTTGGGCTGGCAGTTCAAACGACTCCAGTCGTTCTTCCCGCCGCTTGTCACGGGACTCATCGTCATCATCATCGGTCTGTACCTCGTTCCGGTCGGTATCCAGTACGCCGCTGGCGGGGTCGGTGCCGAAGACTTCGGCTCGATGCAGAACCTCGGGCTTGCAGGACTGGTCTTGACGATCTCGGTTCTCTTCAATCTGCTCTTGAAGGGAGTCTGGCGAATGCTGAGTGTCATCATCGGAATCAGCGCCGGCTACGTCGTCGCGATCATGTTCGGCGTCGTGGACTTCACGCCCTTCTACGAAGCGGCGTGGATCGCGGTCCCCACTCTCGGCCGGTTCGGATTCAGTTTCGAGTTGGTCCCGCTTTTGACCTTCGCGTTCCTGTTTCTCGTCTCGGGTATGGAAACAATCGGCGACATGTCCGGGATCACCGCCGCCGAGGGACGCAACCCCACCACAGAGGAATTCCGAGGCGGAATCTTCGCCGACGGGTTCATCAGTGCCCTCGGAGCGGTCTTCGGGTCCTTCCCGCAGACATCGTTCTCCCAGAACGTCGGCATCATCAACTTCACCGGCGTGATGAGCCGTCACATCGTCGGGATCGGCGGTGGGATTCTGATCGTGCTCGGACTCGTCCCGAAGATCGGAGCCATCGTGACGACCATCCCCTCCGCCGTCTTCGGCGGTGCCGTGCTCATTATGGTCGGCATGGTGGCCGCCAGCGGCATGCGGCTGTTGTTCCTGAACATCGAGATGAATCGTCGAAACATGGTCATCATCGCTACGGCGCTCGGACTCGGGCTCGGCGTCGCGACGGTGCCGAATGCGCTCTCGGGACTGCCATCGGGTACACAAACGTTCTTCGGCGAACCGGTCATCGTCACCGGCCTGGTGGCGCTCGCGCTGAACACGTTCGTCCCCGGCGAATCCAGTCCGCTGTTCGATCGGGCCGACACGGTCCCGCCGATCTCCGAACCAGTCGACGACGATTGAGGTCCGACGGAGGTCGAGCAAGTATGTTTCCCTGTGCCGAGTTCCGCTCGTCTCCACCGCGCTGGAAGGCCCCGTCGAGTGATCCGTGAGCACCGACACGAGTGAACCGCGCCGGTCCGTGGCAGGTCACCCGGGGTACCACTCCGCCCGCACCGCCCGCAGGGGAAATTTTTTGTCCTGCGACTGATTACGGTATATGTATGTTATTGACCGGAACAGTGGTCGCAGACACGAACACGGTACTCCAAGACGGAGCGGTTGTCGTCTCGGGGTCACGGATCGAGGCGGTGGGCGAACGATCCGAGATCGTGCCACAATATGCCGACCACGAACACCAATCCTACGACGTCCTGCTACCGGGACTCGTCGGCGGACACATCCACTCCGTTCAGAGCCTTGGGCGGGGAATTGCCGACGATACCGAACTACTGGACTGGCTGTTCGACTACATCCTCCCTATGGAGGCCACACTTTCGGCCAGAGAGATGGAGATCGCGGCAAAACTGGGATATCTAGAGATGATCGAAAGCGGGACGACAACCTGTGTGGATCACCTCTCGGTCGCCCACGCGGAGGAGGCTTTCGATGCTGCAGGTGAGATCGGTATCCGTGGCGTCCTCGGCAAGGTGATGATGGATCAGCGCTCGCCCGACGATCTCCTTGAGGATACACAGGAGGCCCTTGACGAATCCGAGCGGCTCATTCAGGAGTACCACGGCTCGTTCGATGACCGCATTCGGTACGCCGTGACACCTCGATTCGCGGTTTCCTGTACCGAAGAGTGCCTCCGCGGCGCTCGCGAACTGGCCGACGCGTACGACGGGGTCCGTATCCACACCCACGCCAGTGAGAACCGAAACGAAATCGAGACCGTGAAAAATGATACCGGGATGCGAAACATCCACTGGCTCGACGAGGTCGGGCTCACCGGCGAGGATGTCGTGTTGGCCCACTGTGTGTGGACTGACGAAAGCGAGCGCGAGGTACTCGCCGAAACGGGGACGCACGTCACGCACTGTCCGTCTTCGAATATGAAACTCGCCAGCGGCATCGCTCCGATATGGGACTATCTCGACCGCGGCATCAACGTCGCCCTCGGCAACGACGGTCCTCCATGTAACAACACGCTCGACGCGTTCACGGAGATGCGTCAGGCCAGCCTCCTCCAGAAGGTTGATCGGCTGGATCCGACCTCGACCCCGGCGAGCGAGATATTCGAGATGGCGACGATCAACGGTGCGAAAGCCGCCGGGTTCGATGAACTTGGCGCGATTCGGGAGGGATGGCGAGCTGATATCATTGGTCTCAGTACGGATCTCACGCGGGCGACGCCACTGCACGATGTGCTCTCGCATCTGGTGTTCGCCGCTCACGGCGACGACGTTCAGTTCACGATGGTAGACGGTACTGTCCTGCAGGATGACGGAGTAGTGACCGCCATCGACGCCGAGTCAGTCCGTCGGGAAGCATCGGAGATAGGCCTCGATATGGACCTAGAGGAGGCGCGTGAGTCCGCTCGGAAACAGAAACCCTGAGTCAGCGCGCATGGCGCGCGCCCTCCATCACCTCAGGGACGAACACGCAGTTCATATGTCCCTACAGCCCTGTTTCAGAGTGATCTGGGCCGCTGGCAGTAATCATGTGGCCCCACATTTATTTAAGTCTGGTAGATAACGGGTTCATGGATGACAGACACTAGCAAGAACCGGTCACGCCTAGCGTCGTTCTTCGAGTTCGAAAAACATGACACCGATGTGAAAACGGAACTCGTCGCCGGGCTCACGACGTTCCTGACGATGTCGTACATCATCGTCGTGAACCCCGCCATCCTGTCTGCGGCGATCTCCATCGAGGGGTATTCCGACGGCCAAGTGTTCCAGATGCTCGCTATCACGACGATTCTGGCCGCCGCCGTCGGTACCACCGTAATGGCGCTGTACGCGAACCTGCCGTTCGGGCTCGCACCCGGGATGGGGTTGAACGCGTACTTCGCATTCACCGTCGTAATCGCGCTCGGGATTCCGTGGCAGACCGCACTGGCCGCGGTGTTCGTCGAGGGTCTCATCTTCATCGCGATGTCGTCGGTCGGTGCGAGACGATACATCATTGAATTCTTCCCCGAACCAGTGAAGTTCGCTATCGGTGCCGGTATCGGCCTGTTCCTGCTATTGCTGGGCCTTATCGAGACCAACATCGCCGTTGCGGACGACGCAACGCTCGTTTCGCTCGGCAACGTCGCGTCCGACCCGGTCGCCCTACTCGCACTCGCCGGGATCGGGTTCACAGTTTTCTTCTACGCCAAGGGGGTCACCGGCTCGATAATCCTCGGCATCCTGACGACGGCGGCCGCCGGATGGGGACTGACCTTCGCCGGTGTTGTCGACGGTGGTATCCTCACGCCAGAGAGCGTTCCTCCGATCCAGTACGACATCACACCGCTGGTCGGGGCGTTCCTCGACGGCTTCCAGAACATCGAGCCGATTTCCTTCGTCATAGTCGTGTTCACGTTCTTTTTCGTCGATTTCTTCGACACCGCCGGCACGCTGATCGGGGTCTCGCAGTTCGGCGACTTTCTCGACGAGGACGGGAATCTCCCCAACATGGAACGGCCGTTGATGGCTGATGCCATCGCAACCACCTTCGGTGCGATCATCGGTACGACAACGGTGACAACCTACGTCGAGAGCTCTACCGGCGTCGAAGAGGGCGGTCGGACCGGGCTCACTGCCCTCGTGGTCGCGCTGTTGTTCGTCGTGTCACTCGTCGCCGTCCCGGTGGTCGCCGCGATCCCAACGTACGCGTCATATATCGGGCTCATCCTCGTCGGCCTCATCATGCTTCAGGGGGTCACCGACATCCAGTGGGACACGGTTGATTGGCTCATCCCGGCCGGTCTAACCATCATCATGATGCCGTTGACGGCCTCGATCGCGAACGGGATCGCCGCGGGGATCATCAGCTATCCCATCGTCAAGACTGCACGGGGCGACTACCGTTCTATCCACGTGGGGCAATGGATACTGGCGGCGGCGTTTGTCCTCTACTTCTACGTCACCACCGGCGGTGTAATGAGCTGACACGCGGCCTCCGCCCAGCGTTTGATCGTCGACATCTCGGAATTACAGACCGCTTTTTCCGGTTGAGTACACATCTTTGGCTCTCGATGCGCTGTACTGGGAAACTCCGTCGGATGTCTCCCATCTCTGATGAGGGGATTTTTTGCTCACGGCGCTGCATCTCCGATACGAGTTCGAATGTCTTCAGAGGAGCGTATCGAAATCCCTTGGTCGTCTGCCGCCTTCCAGACGGTGATCGCCTGTTCGCTCATCGGCGTCATGGGAGTCCCGCTCATCAGTCCCATCCTGCCCGAACTCCGTGGGGTGTTCGGCATCTCCGACACGCAGGCCGGGCTCATTATTACGGCTTACACCCTCCCGGGCGTACTTCTCACGCCGTTTATCGGATTTCTCTCGGATCACTTCGGCCGGCGACCCGTCGTCTTACCGCTCCTGTTCCTTTTCGGCCTGACCGGCGCAGCCATCGGCTTCGCTCCGCCTTTCGAGATCGTGTTACTCCTCCGACTTCTACAGGGAGTCGGCGCGAGTGGGCTGATGGTTCTCGCGATCACCCTTATCGGTGATTTCTACGACGACGAACAGCGTCACGCGGTCATCGGCGTCAACGGCAGCGCGATCGGCATCGGCGCAGCGACGTATCCGCTGATCGGTGGTGCACTCGCGTCGATCGGATGGAACGTCCCGTTCGCGTTCTTCGGCGTCAGCCTCGTCGTTGGCGTCGTCGCGCTGTTTTCGCTGACGGAGCCGTCGATCGATTCGCCGCCGTCGTTTCGCACGTACGCCGATCGGCTCACCGCTGCAGCACTCATGCCACAGGCCCTCGGGCTCTGGGTCGCCGCCTTTTTCACATTTTTTCTCTTCTACGGAGGCGTTCTCACGACCGTCTCCTTGCTGTTTAGCGACGTGTATGGCCTCGCTGCCGGGGAGATCGGGGTACTGTTCAGTATGGTCTCGATAGCCAACGCCACGATGGCATCACAGTACGGACGGGTGTCACAGCTCCTCCCGGCAAAACAACTGGTTGCACTCGGATTCGTCGGCTTCGGGGTCAGCCTGCTCGGCGTCTGGGCCGCCGGGACACCGATCGCAATCGGCGCGATGCTCGTCTGTTTCGGTCTCGGATTCGGGGTCGTGATGCCGTCGCTCGACACCACGACCGCCGGACTCGTCTCGGGCCAGCTTCGGGCGAGCATGCTTGGCGTGTTGACGAGCATGCTCTGGCTGGGACAGACCGTGGGTCCCATCGTGTTCACCAGTGTCGCCCAGAACGCGTTTGGTGATGCCGTCGCAGGCTACCGATTCCTGTTGGTATTCTGGGGAGCAAGCGCGGTCGTCGGCGGTTTGAGCGTGTTCGCCTACTTGACGCTCACGGCTAGAGCGGCGACTCACCACGCCGAGACGTCGTGAGGGGGCACCCGCGGCCAGCGAGTCGCGTGTGGGTGTTCGTGTTCCGGTCCGTCTCGGCTAAGCCGAACCACTTTTTGTCCGTGGTGACAGTCACTCAGTATGCGTTACGTTAGCACGGTATTCGAACGGAGCGCTGTCACGTGTGCTGAACGGTGTCCGAGTCGTGGGGCCGATGACTGACGCGGTCGACACCCTCGTCCGCGGCACAGTGGTAAATGTCAACACAGGATCGCTTGAAGACGGTGCCGTCGCCATCGACGACGGTGAAATCGTCGCGCTCGCGGAGCGTCCGGCCGAGCGCACTCTCGACGCCGGCTACGTCGCCCCCGGACTCATCGACGCCCACATGCACGTCGAGTCGAGCATGGTGACGCTGCCGGAGTACGGCAACGCGGTCCTGCCCCGGGGCGTGACAACCGTCATTCACGATCCGCACGAGATAGCGAACGTGCTGGGAGAGCCCGGCGTTCGCGCTGTCGTCGAGGACGCGGCGTACACGCCGCTGAAGGCCCGGTTTACCGTCCCTTCGAGCGTTCCGGCCTCTTCGCTGCAAGACGCCGGTGCGACGCTCTCCGCGGCGGCCGTGGACTCGCTGCTCGACCTCAATCCCGTCGTCGCCCTGGGCGAGGTGATGGATATCCCGGGACTGCTCGCGGGCGACGAGGAGGTACACGCGAAAATAGCGTCGGCACGGGAGCGCGGCCTCACGGTCGACGGTCACATGCCCGGCGTCGACGGCGCGGCTCTCCACGAAGCCGCCCGGTATCTCGACACAGACCACGAGAGCATCACGCTCAGCGAAGCGCGAACGCGAGCGGACCTCGGGATTCGGGTCTATCTGCGCGAGGGCTCTTCGAGCAAAAACCTCGCCGATCTCCTCCCGCTGACTGACGCGGTCGACGCTCGGCGGCTCTCGCTCTGTACCGACGACAGGGAAGTCGTCGACATCGTCGACCACGGTGGCGTCGACTTCGCGGTCCGAAAGGCGATTGACAAGGGTGCAGACCCCGTCGAGGTCGTCCAGATGGCGACGCTCAACACCGCCGAGAGCTACGACCTGCCCTTCGGACGGATCGCGCCCGGAGCGCCCGCCGACCTCGTGTTGCTCGACGATCTGGAGTCGTGGGACGTTTCCCACGTGATGGTCGACGGCGAACTGGACCCCGCAGCGTCGGAGCGGACCGGGGTCACGAATCTGGCGACGGACACCGTCCAGTTCGACCCTGTCGCGGGGACGGACCTCGTAATCGAGGCCCCCGCCGACGCCGCGGAGACGGCCTCCGTCCGCGTCATCGACGCTGTCGGCGGGCTACAGACCGAACCCATGGACGCCACCGTTCCAATCGACTCGGGCGTGCTGGTCCCCCCCGAGGACGAGGGCATCGCTTCGCTGGCCGTCATCGAGCGTCACGGTCGCGGCGGCGGTATCGGACGGGGATTCGTCCACGGTCTCGGCCTGCACCGCGGCGCTATCGGCTCCACCGTCGCCCACGACGCCCACAACTGCGTGGTCGCCGGCGCGGACCCCGACGCGATGGCCATTGTGGCAAACCACCTCCGTGATATTGACGGCGGTATCGCTGCTTTCGACCCGGCTACTGACCAGACTGTCTCGCTCGCGCTACCGGTCGCGGGGCTTATGTCCGACGCCCCGATCGAAACGGTGTACGAGGAGTACGAGCGGGTCGAGGCGTTCGCGACCGACCTCGGCCTCGTCGACAGCGGTCTCATGGAGCTGTCCTTCCTCGCGCTGGAGGTCATTCCGACCTACCGCCTGACGAACAACGGGTTGGTCGACGTACCGTCGGGCGAATACGTCGACGTGCTCCGGTCCTGATTAAGATCTCGATGGCGATCCGTTTGGGGCCGTCGGTGCTTTCGTGTCACTGCCGCCGTGTCCGCTCTCCGACGAGGCCGTGCGTGTACCGGCAGCGCCCTCGGCGTCGACGATGTATACAGAGCTCCGAGAGCGGCGAACCGCCTCAGTCGTCGTCCAGTGCGGCCGCGATCTTCTCCGGGGTGATCGGCATGTCGCCGATCCTGACTCCAACGGCGCGACGGACGGCGTTGCTTAGCGCCGGCGGGACCCCGTTGACCGGAATCTCGGCGACCGACTTCGCGCCGAAGGGGCCAGTCGGCTCGTGGGTTTCGACGATGAGGGAGGTCAGCGGAGGCTGATCGGCCGTGGTTGGCATGTCGTAGTCGCGGAACCCAAGCGTCTGCGGCTGGCCGTCCTCGTCGAATGTGATACCGTCTCCGGTCGCCAGCTCATAGCTCATGTGCATCGCGCCCTCGATCTGCCCTTCGACGAGGGCAGGGTTGAGCGCCACGCCGCAGTCGACGGCGTACACCATATCGTGGATCTCGAACTCCCCGGTCTCCTCGTTTACCGTCACGTCGACGAACTGCGCGCCGAACGGTGGCGGCGATTCTTCGGTGCAGTGGCTCGCGTCACCCATAACTTGGGCGCGCACCTCGTCACCGTACATCGACTCGTACCCGATCTCTTCGAGCGAGACCGACTCGCCGGTGATCTCCGAGATGACAGCGCCGTCGTCGACGGTGAACGCCGACTCGGGTTCGCCAAGCATCCGCGAGGCGAACTCAAACAGCATTCCGCGAGCCTCCTCGGCGGCTTTCTTGACCGCCTGCCCGGTGATGTACGTCGTCGACGAGGCGTAAGCCCCGTGGTCGAATGGAGAGATATCCGTGTCCGACGGCTGTACGAGCACGTCTTCCGGGGGTACGCTCAGCACCTCCGCCGCGATTTGCGCCATCACGGTATCGGCTCCCGGTCCGATGTCGACGGCACCGGTCTGGAGGATGAACGAGGCGTCCTCGTTCATTTTGATATGCGCTGCGCCTAGTTCCTCGCCGGGGACGCCGCTGCCTTGGATTGTCAACGCCATGCCGCAGGCCCGGTGGAGATGGTCCGGTTCGGGTTGGTCGACATCGTCCCAGCCGATCGCCGCGCGCCCCTCAGCGATACACTCGTCCAGCCCACACGAGCGGATGCGTCGGCCGTACTCCTTGTCTTTGAGGATGCCGGAGGCCACCTCTAGGTCGCCCTCCGAGATCACGTTCCGCGAACGGAGATCGATTGGGTCGATATCGAGTTCGCGGGCGATCTCGTCCATGTGACCCTCGACGGCGAGGTGACCTTGCGGGGCACCGTAGCCACGGAAAGCACCTGCGATAGGCAGATTCGTGTGGACGGCGGTCATCTCGTAGCGGATGTTCGGTGTGTGCGTGTACAGGGGTAACGGCTTTTTGCCGACGGCGCTGGCAACGGTCATTCCGTGGGGACCGTACGCGCCAGAGTTCGTGACGGCTTCCATATCTATGGCTTCGAGTTCGCCGTCATCGGCCACGACGCTCCGTAGTTCGACGCGGGCAGGGCGGCGGTTGCGGAGTGCATGGAACTGTTCACGCCGCGTCGTCTCGACTTTTACCGGCCGGTCAGCGGCATCCGTGAGCGCCATCGTTAGCGGCTCGGTAATCATTCCTTGTTTCGAGCCAAATCCGGCCCCGATACGCGGCTTCGACACCTGAATATCTCGAATCGGCACGTCGAAGAGGTGGGAGAGCTGTCGGCGCGTATGGTACGGCACCTGCGTGCTGGAGATTAAGTGATACCGGTTGTCTTCGTCACGGTGGGCAATCGTGGTGTGGGGTTCGGGCACGCAGTGGGACTGGTACGGTGTCTCCCACTCAGTCTCGATCACCGTCAAATCCTCGCTCTCCTCTGCCTTTGAGAAGGCGGCGTCCACGTCACCGATTTCGCCCGACATCTGCGCCTCGATGTTCCGCTCGTAATCCGCGCCCGGCTGGAGGTTCTCCACGTCGTCGGCGCTGTGGAGTTGGGGCGCGTCAGGCTCCATCGCTTCGGCGGTATCAAAGACCGCGTCGTACTCGTCGTACGTGACGTCGAGTTTCCGTGCGGCCTTGCTTGCGGTGTCCTTGTCTTCGGCGACGACGGCGGCGATGGGGTCACCGACGAAGCGGACCGTCCGCCGGAGTACCCGGAGGTCCCACGGGGACGGCTCGGGATAGGACTGCCCGGCAGAGGTGTAGGGTTTCTCAGGAACTTCGGGGGAGTCAGGCGTGACGACGGCGTAGACGTCGTCCATCGCCTCCGCTGCACTCGTGTCGATGTCCGTCACGACGCCGTGTGCGATGTCCGATCGAACGACCTCGGCCTCAGCCAGGTCCGGGAACTCCCGGGCGTAGTCGGCAGTGTACTTCGCCTCACCGGTCACGATCTTTTTTGCGTCGTCCTTCTCCTCACTGTGTGAAACCGTTCGGCGCTCATTCGGTGCCTTCCGGTTATTCGGCGCCTCGTCCCAGTGGATCGGGTTGGATTCCGCTATTTTTTCAGTGTCGGTTGTCTTGTCTTCCGAATCTGGATCGTCAGTTCTGCTCATTTGTCGCTCCCTCCTTCGAGACAATCACAACCGTGACATGTGGCGTCGGTGGAAACACGGCCGCCGTCGGCCGCTACGTCTGCTTCGCCGGACATCCGGGTCGACGCGTCTTGGACCGCATCGATGATCTTTTCGTAGCCCGTACACCGACAGAGGTTCTCCGAGAGGGCGTCACGGATGTCAGCCTCGTCGGGATCTGGGTTCTCTTCCAGTAACGCCTTCGAACGCATGATCATGCCCGGAATACAGAACCCACACTGGAGTGCGGAGTTATCGACGAACGCCGACTGTACCGGTCCCAGATCGTCTTGCGTTCCCAGGTTCTCGATAGTCTCGACCTCTGTGCCGGCGAGTTGGCTCACCGGTCGGATACAGGACTTGACTGGATCGCCGTCGACGATCACCGTACAGAACCCGCAGTTCCCGGTGTCACAGCCCCGTTTCGCACCCGTATATCCGTTGTCTCGAAGGACATCGAGCAGTGTGTCAGAGCGTGCGATCTCAAACGTTACGTCGTCGCCGTTCAGTGTAATATCTATTTCCATATGGATCACTGTTGATCGTTATCCCGAGAGCAGTAAACATCCTCGGGCGAGATGCCGGGCTACAAACGCCCGTGATGGGGTGTCCGGGCGACGGGTCGAGTATTGATTCCCAATGCCCGGAATGCTAACTTGTCACAGAGAATAATACTTAAAATTTTTCATCGGGTACCTCGATTTCGGGTAGACGTGACCTATCCCCCTACGACGAGTACTTTTCTCGACAGGCCGTAGCCGACTCGATTCGAATTCGCCAGGGCTCTGCGGTCTCTTCGCACCGACCGTCATCACTCCGGTGGCTCCGATTCGAACTGCACGAGGGTTGGTACTGCAGGTGCGGCGTTAGACGCTTGGGGGTCGTGGACATTTATTACACGACGGATTCAATCCGCTACTCATGGGACTCGTACAACCACGCCGACGAAGTGACGGAATGCCGACGTGTAACAGTGACCCTGCTGACTGCTGGGCGAGTAAGGGTAGGCGAGGAGAATGACAGACGTACTGGTTACCAACGGAACGGTCGTCACGCAGAACGGGAGCCGTGAAATCATCGACAACGGTGCCGTCGCCGTTGAGGATGACAAGATATCAGCGGTCGGTCCTGCCGAGCGTCTCGAAGACGAGACGAGTCCGGACCGGATCATCGACGCCGAGGGCGGGGCGGTAATTCCCGGATTGGTAAACGCACATACCCACGTCTCCGATATCTTCCTCCGCGGAGCATTCGAAGGCGATCGAGGGTTGTACGATTGGCTGTTCAACGTGAAACAGCCTGCCCTCGCAGTGATGGACGCCGATGAGCACGCTCTCGCGGCGCGACTGTATTGCGTCGAAGCCATCCAGTCGGGAACGACCACGTTCGTCGAGAACGCAACGGCCCTCGACTGGACCGATCTCAAGCCGACACGACGGAAACTCGACGTCTACGACCAGCTCGGAATTCGAAACGTCTACGGCGCTGGACTCAGGGACCGCTCCCCGGACGAGGATTTCAGACGTCTGTTCGAGGAGATTACAGGCTCCGGGGGTGGATCCGTTCATCCGGGACCCGACGCACTCATTGTCGAAACCGAGGATGGGTTGGCGGATGTCGAATCACTCATTGAGGCGTATCACGAGCCTGAGGAGCGACAGTCGGTCTGGCCGGCCCCAGCGACGCTCGCGACTACAACGTCAGATATGCTCCGGGGAGCGTACCGGCTCGCCGAAGAATACGATGTGATGACGACAGCCCACGTCGCGGAGGCAGAAGCGGAGGTGAGAGAGCGAGGGGCGATATCGAGTATCGAATATCTTCGCAATGTCGGCTATTTAGGCGAGCGCGCACTGCTCGGCCACTGTGTCCAGACGAACGATCGAGACGTCCGCCTGCTCGCGAAGTCGAATACGCCGGTCGTACACAATTATCGGGCGAACATGCAGCTTGCGACCGGTTTCGCGCCCATTGTCGATATGCTCGGCCGCGGCGTCACCGTCTGCCTCGGGACCGACAACACGATTCTGAACGACACGGTTAATCCCCTTTCCGACGCTCGAGCCGTTGCGACTGCACACAAGGGGTACCATCGCGATTCCGGAGTCGTCCCCGCAGGGACAGCGTTTGATATGGTGACGCGGGACGCTGCTCAGGCCATTGGACGCGGTGATGAACTCGGATCACTCGAACCCGGCACGCAGGCCGACCTTGTGGTGATCGACCTCGATCGACCGCATCTCACGCCAACTCCGGATCCAATACACACCCTCGTCTACGGCCTCCAAGGGGGAGAGGTCGAGACGGTCCTCTGTGCCGGCGAGGTTGTAATGGATAATCGAGAGCTGCTCACGCTGAAAGAACCTCTCTCCGAACTTCTTTCAACGGCCGAACGTACGGCCGCCGACATCGTTCGACGGGCTAACATCGAATGAACGACTTCGACCGATAGCCCCCGGAGTGGAGATTGACCCGCGGTTGTACGTGAGTTCGTGAGGAACTCTAGCTTCGATATCGCATTCGACAGGCTTGGTGAGGTAAAGTCGACCGTCGCCGAGAACAGGCGAATTATGTTTAGAGTGCTCTGTTGAATCCACAGAAGACAGAGAGATAGCGTCGCTCTGAAGGTGGAAGCGAAGCGGAAGAGCCGAATGTGCCGAAACTACTCTTCCGCTTCGTTAAGCAAGCCGCGTCGCTGGCTCAAAAGCGCTGTGCCGCCAGTACAACGGCGGTGAGTGATCCGACTGGCAACGGATTTCCCGGGTGGAAGCATGTCACACTCCACTTTTTGCGGGTTCACATGGATGCGACGTACCGCGAGATCGTCGATTGGGCGAGTGAAATGGATCGTGTTCGTGGTCTGTTACAGCTCGCTCGAACGGCATTTCCCGCACCCTCAACGCTGTACCGGTCGTTTGAGAGGGTGCCCATGTCGGTGTGGCGCGGTTTCCTTCGGGAGTCTGCGACCATCTGCGATCCGGGCTCGCACGGAGCCATCGATGCCACCTATTTCGATCGAGAAACGGCATCGAGACACTACCAACACCACTCGGATCGCCACATACGCACGCTCAAAACGACGGCCATAGTCGATACAAACTCGTGTGCCATCCTCGATCTTCACTGCTCGGCACACTGGCCTCACGATACGCAAACTGGCCGTCGAGTCGCCCTGCGTAACACCGAGAGAATCGAGAGTCTCGCCGGCGACAAAGGCTATGACGACCAATCTCTCCGGGACGCCCTCCGTTCAGCGGGCGTCCGGCCGTTGCTGCGTCACCGATTGTTCGCTGCGTACGATCACGCGCACAACGCACGGTTGGACAGCGAATTATACGGCCAACGCTTGATGGCCGAGACCGCCTTTTCGGCCATCAAGCGTCGATTCGGCACCGCTGTCCACCCTCGCGCGTGGTACCGCGAGTTCCGCGAGTTCGTGTTGACCGCCACAGTCTACAACCTCGAACAGGCTCTCAAACAGTGATCCCCACGCCGTCATCGGATTCAATAAAGCAGACTCTTCTATAGCCGATTCCCCCACCATAGCTCCTGGAGATCAGTAGATCGCTGGGTCAAAGCCTTCGCAGCTCTCCACAATGTCATCATCTAACCTTGACACTCTCGTGGGTATGATTAGGAATTCTGGATGGTAACAGAGACACGATCGTGGATTGGTCCCTCCTCGTCTCGCAAACGACCGCCCGACCGGCCATTGTGAATCGCGAGTGTCTCGCTCACGATGCTGAGGGCAATTTGGACTGGTTCACCGCCCCCAAGGTCAAGTCCAACCGGTGTCGATACCCGTTCGAGCTGGTCCTCTGTGAACGTCGCCCCATCCTTGGCGAGTTCGTCTTGAATCTGTTCAAAACGCTTTCGGGGCCCCATAAGTCCAATATAAGGGATTTCGGATGACTCCAGAAGCGCCTCAAGGGCAAGGCGGTCGTCGAGAAAGTTATGCGACATCAGGACTGCGTAGGTCATCTCGTCGGCCAGTTTTGCGAGATCGGTGGGACGCGTCGCCACAACCTCATGGGCGTGGGGAAAGTCTTCGTCAGCCGCCATAGCGCCGCGGGCAGATGCGACCACAACTTCGAATCCAACCGTGCGACCGAGGCGAGAGACCGGTTGAACGTCGTTCTGGTTTCCAAACAGGAGCAGTTGAGGCGCCGGTTTGATGCTATCAACGAAGACCCTAACCTCGCCATTCCTTGATGAGACCTCGACCGTTGCGGACTTCCCCTCGGTACGGAATTTCTTGGTGACAGACACGATTTCGTCAACGACCACCTCTGGAAGCGATTCACGTTCACTGGAAGGTGTGGGGTTACCGTTCGCGTCGACGACCGTGCGATCTCCTATCGAGACCGTTGGGTCGGTGGATTCGACGGAGGTCAGGACTGTCATCGGTTCCCTATTTTCCAGCACCGAAAGCATGGGCTCCACCGAGTTGTCTACGGGTTCCAACAGGAGGTCGATGACCCCGTTACACCCCAACCCGAGCCCCCACTCATCGTCGTCCATCAGATCGAACGTCTCGATCTGAGGACGACCAGTATCTCTGATTGACACCGCCAAATCGACGACCGGCCCCTCAAGACAGCCAGCCGTCACCGCGCCGAGGCTTTCCTCGTCGGCAGGGACGAGCATTTTTGCGCCCGGGCGGCGATAGGCAGACCCCTCGACATCGGTAATGGTCACAAGTACTGCGGGTTTGTCGTTTCTCAAGCTACGTCGTAGCTCTCGGAAGAGTTCCGGTTCTGAGATGCTCCATGGATCTGGGTCGCTGGGATTACTCATAGTCGCATATTCGTGTGCTTGTTTATTTACTTGCTCCTTGAACCGGTACAGGATGGACCGCCTTACTTTCGTTAAGCGCTCGGGATGAGGAGAGTTCGCACTATAGTAGCCGGTAGAACTTTTTACTCAGAAAGTGACATTGTCTATAATGGAACACCTCAATGAGATCTCTGTCGAAGAACTCCAAGAGGCGCTTGACAATGTTGACGGAAACAAACCCACACAGCGGTTGTTAGCCGCGATCGCGTACAAAAATGATGTCGCGCAAACCGAACTTGCCGAGTGGTACGATACAGAACGAAAAACGATCTATAACTGGCTCAAGCGGCTCGATACGGACGACCCACTTGAACAGGCTGTTTCAGATGTTCACCGATCTGGACGAAAGCGAAAACTTTCAGAAAAACAGCAACAAGAGTTTGAGCAAACGGTCCACGAATCACCCCAAGAGATCGGCTTTGACGCGCCGGCGTGGACGCCGGCGCTCGTACAAGAATATCTTCAAGAAACGTACGGCGTTGAGTACTCAGTCCCGAGCTGTCGGCGGTTATTGAAAGAGGTTGGATTGAGTTATCAAAAACCACGTCGTTCAGCCGCTGAATCCGACGATGACGAGCAAGACGAGTTCTACGACGAGATTAAAAAAAGCGGCGGGAAATAGACGCCGCAGTAGTGTGTATCGATCAAACCAAGAAATCTGTCCAAGCTGAGCCGCGTGCCGCGTGGTTTCCGCGGGGCACGCGGCTTTCTGTTGAACTTTCAGGCCAATGAGACTGGACGTGTCTGCTGGGCGCGATCACCGAGGACGGTGATCGCTTCTTCTCTCGATTCACAGAGTACATCACCGCCGATCACGCGAAACATTTCATTTTGGCACTATGTGAAGAATTTGAAGATGATCTAATCATCGTTCTCGATGGAGCACCATACTTTCAGGCGTCGGCCGTCACGGACCTCGCGGCCCGTGACGACCTCGCATTTGTGACGCTCCCCTCGTACTCGTCGGAGTTGAACCCGGTCGAGGAATGCTGTAGACATCTTCAAACAACCCTTAGCAATCAGTTCTTCGACTCGCTCGACGAATTTACAGCAGCAATCGACACCGCTCTCCTTCAACTCTCGATACCAGACGTGAGTAATTACTTCTAGTATTTACTATAATGCTTCAGCGTAGCGTGCGATGTAGCGGAGCTGCTCAGGCGAGTACCCATTGAGGGTGTCGACCATCTCTGCCGAGAGGTCTGCCGGCGGGGTCGGTGACTCGTAGGACATCAGCGGTCGCCCCGTGTTAACCAACAGAGCGGGTATCGGCATAGATTTGTTGGTTAATCAGATATCGTCTCTTCACGGGTTGAAGAGTATGAATAGCAAACTATTCGGGAATAGAGCGCCCCATTAGATGTCGTCGGGACGGGGCGCGTTCTCGTACTTGACCATCTTCTCGGATTTATCGCTGATGGTGTCGTAGATCTGTTGGAGTGTCTCTTCAGCGGCGAGCAGGTTGTGCTCCTCCAGGAACTCCTGACCCTCTTCGGTGAGACCGTAGAACTTCCAGGGGTAGCCCTGTCGGCGCTGGTCGTCGTCCAGGGCGACCTCCTTCACGATGCCCTCATCGATCAACTTCTGGATGTGCTTGTCGACGGTCGCATCGCTCACACTGGGATTGAGCTCCTCGAGTTCGTACATCGATGGGAGCTGTTGGGGGTGAGCAAGAATATCGCTGTTGACATCCTCCTCCGCGTGAACGCGGAGGAATCCCGAGGTTGGGATATTAGGGTTTGGAGTCTCCCACCTCTCGTTGCGGTTGGAATCCACAGGAGAGGTCGTACAGGTAGACTCCGGGCTGTGCCAACCAGCCGGTACTCCTATCCCCGGACAACTGCCCGGTAGACTCGGAGTTACTTTCCTCGTTGATGTCCAGACGGATGTTTTCCGCCCCGTTCACGTCCGCGTTGAACGCCGCATCACACGACTCGCAGACGTACAACCCGCGTTCGACACGCTGGCTGTCGTCTTCTCTTCCACAAACGCAACACGTTTTACTCGTGTCACGTTCGGACACTTCCATGACCTCGATGCCCTCAACTTTCGCTTTGTACTCGAGGATCGACGTGAAGCGGTCGAACGCCCACCCGTGTAGGTCGAGGTTTCCGTGCCGACCCCAGTTCTTCGACTTGCCGTTCTCGTCCTCGCGGACGCCTTCCAAGTCCCCGACATTGATGCGACCCACACTACGCTCGATACATTTCTCCACGATGTGTTTGGCGAGACTGTGGAAGAAGTGGGTGCGGCGTTCCGACCATTTGTGATGAAGTCGCGTGGCCCTGTCGCCACTGCTGTCGTCACAGTTGGCGATTTCTTTCGGGAAGTAGTACCCGTCCTGTTTCAGGCGGTTGCCGGGATAGAGGTCGGCGTCTTCGGTGCTGTAGGCGACAGCGGCGAAGTTGCTGATACCGAGATCAATGCCCGCAGTCTCGGTTCCGGGAGCGGCGGGCGTCTCGATTTCGTCCTTGCAGACGAGGTGTAACTCCCATCGCTCCTTTGTTTGGTCGTAGACAGCACGAACCTGTTGCAGGTTCTCAACCTCGACGCCGGGGCGTGTCTCGTATTCGACAAGGATGTACTCCCACGCTTTCGGATGTTCTTTGTGGCTCGCTCCCTTGGAGAGGCGGACACGGTTGTTCTTAGTGTCGTGTCGGATGCCGTTCTGTTTCCACGTCACCGTACTGCGTGGGTGTTCTTCGTGGACGCGACGACCCTGTTGGTCGTAGTAGTTTTGTTTGCGGTAGCCGGGCGGATTGTCTCGTTCGTCATCACTGGAGTACCACGAGTTGAAGGCTTCAGCGAGTTCCTCCAGAACCCGCTGACTGGACTGACTGTGCAGTCCCTTGTACTTGTCGTGACCTTTCAACTCGTTTTTCAACTCCTCGTGGTCGGGAATCTCCCCGGTCTCCTCCCAGACTTGGCGGGAGTGGTAGTTGGCGACGTTCCAGAGTTTGCTGGCACTCCACCCGTGTCGGTCAAGCGAGCCCTCTACCTGACTGTAATTGAGGATTTTCGCTCGATGGGTTCGGTGGACTTCCAGCATTCTGAACGCCTGTATAATTGCTTATAATCGCTTCTCTTCTAAAGAATGGGATTGAGAACGGTGGAATATCCAGTCCTGTCGAAGTCAGTAGAACGTGTCACGGAGTGACGGCGCGTATCCACGGCCTGAAGGCCGTGGTATTGCGCCAATTCAGCGTATAATTCACTGGTCCTCACGCTCTTCCCACTCCGGACGTGGTGTCGGGGACGGGAGTTCGTCAACCTCAGTTCGAAGTTCGTCCTCTGTCGTCCACGGGAAGCATCGTTCGTGGAGTTCGAATTTACGGAATTTGTTGAGATGGACCCAACTGTACGTTGTCGGCTCTTCGTCCTCATCTGCCCGCTCGTCGATCACATCCCACACCTCCTGTTCGTCGATGTCGAGACCGCTCTCTTGGGCGCGATCGACGAGCGACTCGACGTTTGCTTTGACTTCATCCGTCGACAAATCCTCTGTGAACGCTATCTCAAGGGCGGCCTGAATGACGTGCTGTGGCGAGTCAAGGTTCTCGTCAGTCACCCACGCGTAATCACGTGGGAACACGTACGACTTGTCGAAATACGGCGGGTCATCGATCTCGCCCAATTCAGGCGCCTCCCCACCACTCTCCTTCTCGAAGACCCCAACGATGTAGTCGCTGTACGTCGCGAGCAACGAAAACATGATATCGAACGTATTGAGGCGGTCAGTCGAAAGTTCGAGGAGATCACCCATGATGAACGGATAGGCACCGAGCTGCTTCGTGAGTTCGTTCTGGACGGCGCGAAGCCGGCGGATATAGGGGTCGCGATAGCTCCCCAAAATAAAATACGATGTCCGCTGACTCCAGAGATACGGCAATTCACGCTGGGTGAACCGCCAGATTTCCCGTTTCTCTGCAGGCTCAAGTTCGATGCCCCCGACGGCCTCGTGAACAACGGTCATAATATCCCCAGCGTCCGGCGGCGGGCTTGGGTCGGTCATTAGCTGTTGATTCAAACCACATCACCTTATCCTTTCTGAACCACTTTGATTTTTTCTGATTTAACTAACTTGGACGACCCTAACTGTTATAGCGTCCTACACCGTACTGCCACGTATGAGCGAAACCGACGCTGGCCCGGCCGATGGAGGGCCGTTCGCGGAACAGCAGCGGCTATTCAAGCTGCTGTCCCAAGATACGCGCCACCTTATCATCCAGGAGCTGCTGGGCCATCCCGCCCATCTGATGTCGCTCGCCGAACTCGAGTATATGACCGGGAAGAGCCAGGCGGCCATCAAAGACCAGTTGGAGACGTTGATCGACGCCGGGCTCCTCGCACGCTACACGTACGATCCAAGCGAGGGAAAGCGTGATCTCCCCTCTCAGTTCTACGGGTTCACAGAGCGGGGGGTCGAGGTCCTCCACGACTACAAGTATCTCCGTGGCCTTCCGGTCGCACGTGCCCTCTACGAGAACACGCGTAAGACCGAGAAAATCGAGCGCCACGAATCGGCCCCACGTCCGGAGCTTCCGGATGCTGTCGCGGCAGCCCTCGAGTTCGACGAGCCCGTTCTCGACACAGTCGATGGTGGCACAAACTCGTAGTTCGTTGTCGAACAGCACGGTTCTCGACGCTGCAGAGACGGGACGTCGACTTCGTACCTTGGTCAGCGTATCCGGGGCGGAACCTCCAGCCTTGAGGAGTGGGCGAAACGAACGAGTAGGCCAGAGAGCAAGTCGACAACTCCACCACATTTGACGGACTGTTGCCGTTCTCTCTCCCAGTATTTATAAACTATCAGACACATATCTGACATATGGAGGTGCGGCGGACCGTCCAAATCAAACTCAACGTAGATAGTGATGACGCCGCACTTCTCCGTGAAACCGTCGATGAATTTCAATGGGCCGCCAACTACGTC
Organism: Halorubrum sp. Eb13; assembly: GCF_002252895.1. Lineage (NCBI taxonomy): Archaea > Methanobacteriati > Methanobacteriota > Halobacteria > Halobacteriales > Haloferacaceae > Halorubrum > Halorubrum sp. Eb13. The sequence continues at coordinate 144,295 of NZ_NHPE01000086.1, forward strand.
GTTGATCACGCTTGGCAGGGCGAATACAAAACAACGAGCAAGGCCCAGTTACAGGAGGAAACCTACGGCGACGTGCGTGACCAGACGCGATTACACGCCAATCTCGTCCAGAACGCTCGCAACAAGGCCGCCGACGCCATACAGAGCGTCGTCGCCCGTTGGAAGCAAGGCGAGTATGCGGGGAAACCGCACTTCTCGACCCCGACTATCGTTTACGACAAGCGATGCGCGACCTTCCACGACGAGTACGTCTCGCTGGCAACTGTTGACGGGTGTATCGAAATCGAGTACATCCTGCCAGACGGCGGCCGCGAGCGAGAGCAACTCGTCGGCAGTCAGCGACTCGTCCGCGGGGCCGTCCCGCACGAACACGTCCGTCAGCTGTGTTTCGCCCCGCGTGAGCGTGCCCGTCTTGTCGAATGCGACCGCGTCGATGTTCGCGGCCGTCTCGACGTGTTCGCCACCTTTGAATAGAACGCCCTGCCGGCCACCGGAGGCGATTGCTGATAACACCGCCGCCGGCGTAGAGATGATGACGGCACACGGCGACGCGGCGAACATCAGGGTTATCGCACGATTGAACGTGCTGGTAAACTCGTTCCCGATCAGGAGCGGTATCGGGATTGCCGCGTTCGTCAGCACTCACACTCGCCAGATACCCCGTGTCGTCGATCACCCGGGACAGCAGGCGGTTCCACGGGAGGACCTCATCTTCGGACGGCGTCGCACAGCCGCTGAGGGTCCGCCGCGTTGTGAGGAGGTCGAACGTGACGCTGGAGGTGAAAATGACTAAGTTGATGACGACCGCCTTCGACATCGAAACAACGTGGTTCGAGACCGATGACGAACTCACTAAGAGTTCGTGAACACTGTCACCTCTGATTGTACGCTCAATTTCGAGCTCTTTTGAGAGAACATCTTGGGGTCCATGAGAGAGCAACTTCTCCACCGGACCCATTCTGTATTCCGGCGATAATTTTCACCGTATCACCCTTATGTAGGTCTAATTCATACGTCTGATCTCGTTGTGTCGTGTCATCGACACGGACATCATCAGAGCCTCTTTTCAATGCCGAACAACTCCCCGGGGGCAGATGCTACAGTCACGCTTGTTGCAGACAGATATGCTCTCCCGTCCATGTATGCGGTTTGAACGGGAGAGCATAAAATAGATGTTTAGAAAATACGGATAGTTTAGTTACTTACACAGATGCGTTCTGTTTCTGCATCTGTAGTGTATTGGAGTTGTGTTCGAATAGAGAGTTACAGTCCTCTACCTGTCTTGGTTAAGCGGTTCGCGGTGGAGTACCTCGCTCTCATTGAAGACGACAATGGCCATCTCAGGCTCCGAGTCGATCGTAACGCTAGTCTCGTCGCCGGCGGTCACCTCGTCGGCGTCGGAATCCCAAGAGCGCAATCCGTCGGTCGCGGGTTCCACGACCACGTCAACCTGGTCAGCGTCTAGCGCGTCACCGCCGGCGTGCGTGAACGTCACGACGCCCCCGTCGCCATCCTCAGCCGGTTCATACACGACCTCGAACGTCGCCTGCGGGGAGATCACGTACTCGGTTACGGTTCGGGTCTCCTCGCCAGCAGTCCACTCGACAGTGATCGTTGTGCCGGCGGACAGATCACCAAGCGACAGCGTCTCCCCACCGGTCAGTCGGTCCGTCTCATCGGCGGGCTGGTCTGTTGTGGGCTCACCATCGATCAGAACCTGGAAGACATCGGCGTTGCGACGAACCTCGCCGACGTAGCGGAGCGTCGTCCCCGACGCTTCGTTGTCGCCCCCGTCTCCTTCGTCAACGACGAATCCGCGGCGGGGTGCCGCCGAGAAGTGAGCGACGGAGCTGGTCGCCGACCCCTTCTCAAACTCGGTGTGGACGCTGACGACAACGGTGTCGTCGAGCCCGACGTCGTCGACCGTGATCGTGTCTCCCGTCGTTAGTTTGTCGTGCTCGGACGCAAACGCCGACTCCTGATCGTCTTCTCGTCCCTGGAAGTCACCAGCACTGTTCACCGACACGCGCAGTCGTTCGGGGTCGGCAGGCTGTTCGCCGACGTACTCGATCGTCATCGCCTCGGAGTCAATATCGTAGGTCGCCGCGAGTGCGTCGCGTGCCGTGGTTGTGCCGCCAATATGGTGTTCGCGGTCGCCGCCGGTCCACACGAGTCGGACCCGCAGGAGTGGGGGTACTGGAGCAGTGAATGAGTCATCCGGACCAAACTCGTCGAGTTTGTCCGCGGGCTGGACATCGGCCGGGGTGCGACCGACCTGGAGCGCTAACTCTGACGCTGGAAGCGCCCGACCGCCTCGGTGTTGGACCGTAATCTCGCCGGCGTCCGGGTCGTATTCGATCGATGCGCGCGTGTTCGGAACGACCTCATGTTCGGCAATGACAACCGGTTCGTCTGGCTCCTGCCACTCGACTGCGACTGTACTTCTCAGGGGAAGTTCGCCGAGAACCATCTCCTCGTCGCCCGAGAGTGTATCGTGTTCGTCAGCAAACTGCGTGTCAGCTGTCTCTCCGTCGACCAGCGTCACGAACGCGTCAGCAGGGCGAGACTCCTCTCCGTCGTACCTGACTGTGGTCCCGTCTTCGGCATGTGAGTGGATCCAAACACGCGGGGGGCGGGCACGGTAATGGATGAGCGACCTGCCACCCATCGGTTTCTCAACGTCGAACTCTAGCTGTACACTGTCGCCAATCGACACGTCCGTGACGGTGACTGTATCGCCAGGTTCGAGGGTTCCGTCGGTGAATTCCTCGCCGACTGTTTGGACGCCTCCCTCGCCGCGGTGGACCAGCTGAAGGCTACTTGCGTCGGCGGGGCGCTCGGCCTCGTAGCTGAGTTTCAACGTTTCGGCATTCATCTCGTACTCGACGTCGAACGCCTCGCGGTCGACCTGTTCGCGAGCGTACGTGTCGTAGACATTCGCGTCCGGGTCGAACCACCGCAGCATCACGGTTGCGATCAGTCCAGTCTCGACAGCGATCTCATCGCCGGCCGTGAATTCCTCGCCGTCGAAGACCGTGTCGCTCACCTCATCGCCGTCGTGCCACACTTCCAGCTCGTCGGCCGGCACCGCCTCGCCTTCAACATGCTCGAACGTCACGGTGCCGGCAGCGCGGTCGTATTGCGACCGGATGTGGGCATCCGGTGACGCCTCACGGTCAAATTCCGGCGGGGCCTCGACGACGGTGTCGACGAGTACGAGTCCGTCGGTTCGGGTGATGTCCATCTCGACCGGGACGGCGGGGTCGACGGTACGCACGAGTCGCTCGATGGTCTCGTCGTCGAGCCCGTCGGCGTCATCAGCCGGGCGGATCACATACGCGTTCTCCGCCGTTCCGTCGAGGTCTCTGAGCTCGTCAGGATCGGTCTCGAAGCCGGCGGCGAACGCGTCTACGTCCTCGGGGACCGCGGGCGGAAACGGACCATCGGCAGCGTCCGGAATCAAAAGCACCGTCTCGAATCCACCAAGTCGAGGGAGGGCGGCCGCGCCCAGCGGCGATTCCGCAAGGCGATCGACATCGTCGGCGGCCGCACGGCCGGCGGCGCGAGCGACTTCGATCCGCCGATCGCTCCTGTCCTCTTCCGCCGAGTCCGAACGACTGCGAGGACTTGGCGAATCCCCACTGCCGGTCGCAGTGGCCGCCACGCCGTCACCGGTGAGGAACGCGGTCTCACCGTCATCGGCGAGTCGCCAGTCGGCAGGGAGTTCGTCCGTCGTCTCGGCCTCCGCGGGGACCTCGTCGTCCGACTCACCGCCGGTATCACCGCCTCCCTCGCCGACCGCAATCGTCTCACCGCGGTCGAGTCGGTCGAAGCCGCCAGCTGCCGTCACCAGCTGGAACCCACGTTCGGCCGAAGTGACCGCGACCGTCGCAGACAACTCGTCGGCGTCAATGTCGAGCCGCTCAGTCGCGGAACGGGCGCGGTGGCTCAGTTCCTCTGCCGCGTCGGCGTCGATGCGCTCCGCAATGACTATCGCGTACGTCGTCGACAGCGCGTCGCCCGCCGGAACAGGGAGGAAGGCGTCGGCGAATGGTGCCGAAATATCGATGTCAAGGGCGGTCGGTGTCCCGGCCGGTCGGCCAGAAACGTTCACGTCGGTTTCAGAGGTGAGAACACCTGTCAGCGCTGCGAGCGTCAGGGCGCTTCCTCCGAGGAAGCCCCGACGGGAGGGTCGTACCATACGCAGAGATACCGACACCGCACATAAAAACGGCCGATAATACAAATCGTTATTGTAGTCTTCAAGCATCGGCTGCTCCCGTTATGCCATCGCTGACCGCCAGCTTCGCTATTTGCGTGTGAGACTGATCGCTCAGTACAGATAGTTCAACGAATAGCATTTTTATGCAGCATTGTATCTGGAGGATAATAGCTCACCAGAGCTGAATAGTTGTAATGAGAGATGTTCGAATGACAGGAGATAGCAGTTCCAACCACGTTGCCAGTCAACCGGTTGTTGTTCAGGAGGTACCCATCAGAACGAGATACCAGACAATATCGACTCAGAGCTGTATTCGGCAGAATGCCACATCAACTCGTTCCACGAATTCAAAATTGTGCCTGGAGGCGAGCTTGTTGAAGCACTCCGCAACAACGGATACACGGTAGATTTCAGAGACCGATAATGACAATGAGCGTCAACTGAGCGGGCGTTCGGAGTAGTTCTCGCGCAGAGACGTTGGTGTACTCTCGCCGTCCGAGATACCCGATCATGAACTCGGCACCGTGTGCGAACACCAACGCGCCAATTCCGAGTAGAAGGTTGATAGACAGCACTATTGAGCGATCAACTGACAGCCAGTACAACGCGCTTGGTGGGACGACTGAGAGCGCCCATGTGCCAAGCATTGAGAGTCCAAACGGGACGTTTCGCGGATAGATCGGCGGCCATCCGGGTCGAGGACACCACCCGCCTCGTTTCTCGCGGAGTTCGTGTAACGGTTCGATCTGACCGACAACGTCGGGGGAGTCACGCTCATCAAAGAGTATTTTTCTGACTCCCAACAGCACCGTGCTGAACGCTTCAATCCAATATATAATGAGGAGTGCCCAGGGGCCCCATCCCAAAACAATAACCCCGATAAGCGGCACGAGATTTGCACCGATGAGGACGAGGCTTTCGAGCGAGCGGAGTGGCGAGGTGGAGGGCGATGCGTGCATACTTCGGTACGGGTATTGACCGATTGAGTCGACTCTTGAATATATAAGATGGTTCGTACATCACCGATGGCAAAGTTTCTGACGCGACAGCACCGAATTAGAGAAGAGAGTGTGTACACTGCGCTCTTGAGACAGCGAAACAGGGACGATTCCGTACCGATACCCCCTCAGAGTGAGAATATCGCTCTTATTTCGGGCATTTTATTGGAGGGGACTAAGAGATACTACTCGAATGGCCCTCCAACTCAGCCATGCGGTTAGCGACGGTATTCGGCGTACACTCACCCGAACTGGTGGAATCCTCTTCGTTGGGTTCCTCGTGATTCAGTTCGGGATTCAAACAGCTGTCAACAGTACTGTTCTCGGGTATCTCCCGCCCCAAGCCGCGGCGCAGTTTAGCCGCAACGCTGGGCTCGCGCTTCCGATGTCTGGAAATGTCGGACTTGCCTTGTTTGGTGTGCTCATCATTCTGAGCTCGGTGTACTTTGTGATTCTCTCTCGAACGTTTGCTCAACCACTGAGCGAGATGTCGACGTTTCCCGCGCCGGCGACGCAGCGACTCGGGCGAGCCACGGCAATCGCGCTGGTCGGTGGACTGATCGTGAGCATCACGGTGATGATTGGCTTCTTCCTCCTGTTCATCCCGGGGCTGTTCTTTGCGGCCTCGTTCCTGTTTTTCATCTTCGCCGTTGCCGTCGAAGATCGCGGCATCATCAGTAGTCTCAAACGGAGTTGGGGGCTGGCTCGCGGTTCCCGGCTTAAACTCGGCGTCCTTGTCGTTGTGTCCGCCCTGTTCGGCGGGGTTATCGGTGGTGTCGCACCGCTGTTGGATCTCGCAGGTGTGCCGGTCGCCGCTGATGTCGTAACGGTCGTTCTCACGACAGTATTTTTCCTGCCGTACTATGCGATCATCGCGTCGGCGTACCTCCAACTGCGTGACGACCGAGACGTTTCCAACCGGTCGACAACAGAGCCCATCGACGCGTCACAGGTACCTGAACTCTAGTCGGTTCGCTCACCCCTGCTGAAACCCTCGGTACGCAATATATCCCTGTGCGGGTACGGTCACCACAGTATCTTCACGTGATACCGGATAATTCGCTCAGCAGTCAAACGAGGACTTTCACGAAAATAACAGTTCACTCCCATTTCGCAACATGACCGCCAGCTGAGAGATATATTAAATCTCTCACTAATTTGTACGCACTGGAGGTTCAGAACTCGAAAGCTGTTCCACTGTGGGTAATGAAATCCGTACTGATCAGGGCCGTCCTGCTGATTTCCGGGGCTCTGTATTCAAATATGATAAATATATGCCAACTCGTTTCGATAAGATGCCCACAGTGGACAGAGACAAACGTCTCGAGGAAATTCCCATGTCCGCCCGTCGATGGGGTGTAGACATCAACCACAAAGAATCTGTTTAGAGGATTGTATTTTTGCCCGGACATGTATTGTGCCCGCCGCCGCGCCCTCTAACTGCCCGGCGCTTCCGCAGTTCCGACCTCAACAGTGGGTTGTCTGAGTCCACATAGCCTCGATGAGTACGCGCTTATTGCAGACGAACTGGACCTTTCGTCGGTCGGTCAGCCGTATCTAAAGCCCGACCTGGCGGAGATCGAAGCTGTGACGCGAGTCGATTTTTCCACCGAAATGAAAACGCGGGGATTCCAGCAAGCTATTTCAAAGAATCCGTTTAATCATCGTGCTGTCTAGCGGTTTGTGTGAGAGAACAGGACGATGATGTCATAGACACACTGAAATTGTTAGTTTGTCAAAATATGGCACAATCAGCGCGCTGAACACGGAAGTCACAGTGACCGAACGTTCGTCCTCAGTCTTCCGTGAGGCCGAGTTGCTCAGGTACCTCCTGCGGGTCGTAGTAGAGCCGAGCTTCCTGCACCCTGCCGTCCGCGATTATATCCTTCGCCATGCCGTTGATCTCGATATCACGCCCGGTCGGTGGCACACTCTTATACTCCCCTTTGTGTGTTCCCGTTATTGTCCATTCTTTCATAACGATCCCGTCATCCACGAGCAAGTCCTCGGCGACGACGTGCCAGTCGGGAAACGCCGACCGAACCTCTCGGAGGTACGCTTCGAATGCCTCGCGTCCATGGAGCTCACCTTCGGGGAGAGCCGGATCGGAGAGCGCGATCGACTCGGCAACCACATCTAGCTTCGAGAGGTCCCCGTTCCACAGGTCCTCGTAGTCCTGATAGGTATTCAGGGTCTGTTCGTGCTCGGTGGTGCTGGCTTCCGACATGGGTTGATCCACCCGATTCAGAGTCGGTGACACGAGCGGATATTATTACCCGATGAATGCGTTCCCAACCCCTGCGAACGTTTGCGCCCTGTGCAAAGGCTGTCGGACACCCCCCTCTCTATACTGTCCCGCGCTTCTCCCAGACCAACTATTAGATAGAACGTGACCGTATGCTCTGTATATGGCAACGTATGACATGGATTCTGCGCTGGAGGCCATCCAGTTCTTTGCGAATTCGGCCAACAGCGTCCGGGTGTTCGAGGCACTCGCCGACGGGGTGACGACGAGCAGTGCCCTCGCCGAGCGCACGTGTGCATCGCGGTCAACGGTTGCCCGGATCCTTGATAAGGGGGAATCGCGGGGGTGGGTCGAATCCGAGGGAAGTCAGTATGAACTCACGTACATGGGAGAAATTATGACCGAAAAGTTTCGCGCTTATCGGCAGACGGTTCAGGGGGTCCAGCAACTCGGGGAAGCGGTCAATTACCTCCCGGAACCGGCTCAAGAACTCGATATCCGCCATTTCCGCGATGCCAATATCACGGTTCCAACAGAAGACTGGCCGGAGGCTCACCTCAATCGGGCACTGGAGCTGTACCGGACCGGCGACACATATCAAGGACTTACACAGAACGCTCCGGATATATTCGTCCGGACGCTCGCTGACTTGGTTGACCAAGGGCGACTGGAGTTTGAGGCAATTATCGAAGCCGAATTTATTGAGTATCTCACTGACGACCCGGAACGGGCGACTCCGTGGCATTCGATCGCCGATCAGGTGTGGCTGTACGATGGTCCCATCACGTTCAGCATGCACATCATAGATGAAACAGTGGTGTTGTGGTTGGGCTACATTGAGGATAATCAATGGATAGGTCCGGGGCTGCTAGAAACCGAAAACCCGGTCGTCCGTGAGTGGGCCGAGTCGCTCTACGAGGAATATCGGGCCGAGGCTGAGCCACTCGATCCAGAGGTATTGCCCGAGGCCTGAGATACGCGGGGCGAAGTCACACAACACTTCCAATCGGGGACGACAATCGATTTACTATCTCATCCATCCCCGAGTCGTATAACGCGAATCCGGGCCAAAGACGAACCCCGACACGACCCGTAACGGATTCTACGCGAATTCAGCAATGCTGTTCTCAGCGGGCGGTAGAGGCCATGAAACACTCGATAATAGCGGGTGGGGTGGAAGTGGACTCGCGGGGAATCCATTACACCGCTTCAAAGAAATCGTTTAATTCCCGCCTCGTCCGGGGGTTCGTGAGTAGTCGGTCAGAATGATGTCACAGACGCCGCTGGCACTTTTGAACTCTCAAAAACTGACACTGTTTGCATGTTAGACGGAGAGCACAGGTGATATTCGGAGTTGCGAAGAGATTCGCTTCCCGTAACTCAACGTCGCCGATTAGTCTGGTATGTCGTATCTTAGCACGCGGCCGATGCCAGCCAAGATTCTAAAAACCCATTGCGGTGGGTTTACTGCGCGGACATCCTCTTCATGTTCTGTCGTCAGCATCGCTATCAACACGATATCACTGAAACCCCCTGGCGGTAATGACACTCCTCGCTCCGCTACGAGCTGATGAAACCTCCGAAAGAACTCCTCGTGCTGTAGCGCAGGCTCATGGATATTGATGAGCTCGACGGGCGTCTTGTTCCTGAACGTATGCGGGTTCCCTGGAGGGACGGTGTGTTTCTCGCCTGCGGGCACGTCCATCCACTCTCCGTCCTCGTACACTTCCAGAACACCCGAGAGCACTTCGTAGCTCTCCTCGGCGTTTGGGTGAGTGTGGACAAACGGGCCGTCCTCGGGGACGGATTCGATCTCAAATCGCATTTCCAACAGTTCGCCGTCCGTCTCCTCAGTCGATCTCGTGATTTCCCACCGTCCAGGGAAATCTCCCCAATCGAGAATACGATTCTGCCTGCTTTGCTCTGTGGCCGTCATGCTGTCGCCCCCAACCAGAGACGGTCGATGTGTGGGTTCGTGTTGTTTGGTGGTGTCATTGGCTGCCTCCTGTGGCATCCAGCCGAGGTCTCGATATTTCTTTTCGGTCCTTCCACGGGACGGACGCCAAGTCGCTCGGGTCTTGGTCTGCTACTGGCAGACGATACTAGATGCGAGAGTGGACTTATATGTTAGGAGAATAATATTTCTCTTATCGAACCGAGGCAAATCCGGGTTACGAGGTAGCGGTTTCAGATCGAGGCCTTCGGTCGAGATCGAGGACGTTCATGTCGTCGTCCAGCGTGATAGTGAACGTACTCGTCACGCCCTCGATGGTGATCGAGACACGAAGCGGACCCTTCGAAACAGCGGTCTCGACGCTGCTTTGAAGCAAGCTGACGGCCTCCTCGAAGGAGGGGGAGTGGATATCCAGTTCTTGACTGTCTATCAACCCGGTTGCCATGGCCAGACCGGTGGCAAACATTTCGACCGGCAACCGCTTGGCGAACCCGCAGGTATCACACCGCATGTCTGCCCACACCGGGAACGGCGTCCCACAGGTGACGCAGGGCTGGCCCCCCTGACTTTCGTGAGCATCACAGACCGTCACGGACGAGGAGATGTGGCCCGCACACTCCCGACAGATACCGTACATCAGATAGGTGATATCCAGCGCACACCGGTAGAGGCCGGTTGCGAGTGCTTGGTCAGGGTTGCGGGTCATCATTCCAGCGGCCGGATAACTCGTGAGGAAGAGGGTCCCCGTCGGTGCCTGGTCCCCGAACAGTCCGTCGCACTCAGTACACCTGATCCGAAGCCACTGGTCCTCATAAGTGGCCTCTAAGTCTGCTCCACATAACGGACAATCGTCTTCGATCTCCGTAGAGAAGTCGAGTCGGTCCGTTCCGGAAACAGCTATTACCGTTCTGGCAATTTGTTTGCCCGCACCGCTCAGGCGGTATCCATCGTCAGTACGACGGATGAAATGAGGCGCGAGTTGTGAGAGATGATAGTTGAACTTCCCATTATCATCAATATCGACCTCATCTTGCAACCCTGAATACGACATCGTAGTAGCAGTATCAGAGCCGTCATCGTATTCGTGAGCAGCGTCTGCACGCCAGAGGACCCGGATAATCTCTAACCGGATTTCATTTCCTAGAATGGCAAAGGCCTCATTTGGCGAGAGTCCATCCAAGTCCAGATCCGGAGTGAACCGAGTTTGATCCATGGTAACTAATCGCGTGGCAGAACGAATAAACGTACCTCCAGGAGGGTTCCGCAGGCTGAACCAATTACAAGATATCCGTATGCATTTATTAGAATCTCGATAACTGTCCAGTCCGTATGGATGAACAGTGTACTGGTAATGTGTAGGATGCCGTGAGAGGGTTCGTATTGATATCAATGACCGATTGATTATCTCATCCGCCACCGAGTCGTGGAACGCGAATCCAAACCAACAATGGATCCCAACACGACTCGTAACAAATTCTCCCCGGTTTCAGTAATCGCATACTCGGCAGGCGTTAGAGGGTCTGGAACACTCGAAAATGATGGATAAGCTGGAAGTGGACTCACCGGGATTCCGGTACGCTGTTTCAAAGAATCCGTTTAATCCCGGTGCTGTCGGTCGATCATGCGATCCTAAATTTGTACACTGTAGGCTCCGGTTCGACCACCGTTTGAATACCAGACGATCTTCTGAAATCAGGATACACTATCGGATACGTCCTGTACACAAGGCGAGCTCCTACACTCGCCCCATCACTTTTGACTCGCTACGTGGTAACTACCCACATGACCGATTCGACCGTATCCGAGTCGCCGCTTGAGTCAGCGGCCGGGGCCGCTGAACCCCATGTAACTGAGGCGTTCAAACTGTTGAGCGATGAGATCCGGCTTGCGATCCTGCTGTCGCTGTGGGAGGTGTACGATCCTCAGGCCGAGAACAACGCTGTCTCGTTTTCGCAGTTGTTCGACCGCATCGGCATTCACGACAGCGGGAATTTCAGCTACCATCTCGACAAGCTGGTCGGTCACTACGTCGAAAAAACGGACGACGGCTACCGACTTCGGAACTCCGGACTCAAAATCGTCCGGGCAGTTATCGCGGGCTCGGGTCTGGAAACGCGCCGTCTCCCACCAACCGAGATCCCTCGATCCTGCTACCACTGTGGTGCTCCAGTGGAACTCAGTTACGAAGACGAGCGACTCTACCAGATCTGTTCGGAGTGCGAGGGGAACATCGGCCCCGAGTCAGCCGAACGGACGCCAGAGGGGACGCTCATTGTGTACGACGATTTCAATCCCGCCGGCTTGGCTCACCGGACGCCTGAGGAGGTCTTCGTGGCGGGAACGATCGAGTACCTGCAGGGCGTCAAGTTGCTCATCAGGGGTGTGTGTCCGGAGTGTTCAGGGCCGATCGAGGAATCACTCCACATCTGTGACTCTCACGACGCTCCGGCGGGGGAACTCTGCCCCAACTGTGGCACGTCGGTGCGTGGCGGCTGGAACGAAGCTCGGGTCAGGTACGTGTGCTCGGTCTGCAAGCACAGCGCGTCCTATCCGGCGTGGGTGGCTGTCTTCGATCACCCCGCCGTTGTCACGTTTTACCACGAACACGGATTCGACATGACCTACGATCTGGACGACCCCGAGGTCTGTGGCCGGTTGTTCGAACGCCTCAAAAAAGACCAGACGGTCGTGTCCAGAGATCCCGTTCGGATTCGCGTGACCGCCACATGTGATGGAGCGGAGCTCTACCTGACCCTCGATGGGAGTCTCACTGTTGTAGATGTCGGCCTCGACGACCTCGGGACTGATCGAGACTCGGCGATGGATGTAAGTAAACGGGGGACGAGTGATTCTTCTCCTGACATCCCACCCTCGGGAAGACAGGAGAGCGACGATCCGGTCAGTCTTCCAGACACCGATGACTGCCTACAGGCACTCCGACGCTCTCGGTGGCCGAATGGACCTCATTGCCCGAACTGCGACAGTATGGATACGATCAAGAAAGGAACGACGAGCAAGGGCGCACAACGGTACAAGTGCCACGCCTGCGATCGCAAATTCAACGACCTTACGGGGACGCTCTTCGCCGACCATCAGCTTTCCATTCCAGAAATGATCCATATCGCCCGAGAGATGGACACAGCAGAGATGACAGAAATTTCGCAACAGCTCGATCGTTCCTACAAAGCCGTCCTGGAATTCGCTCACGAGGTCCGGGACAGCAGTACAGCGAGTTCCGAATCGACTGTCCTGGCAGCCGTAAAGCGGTCGAACTTGGCCTGACGATCAGCCTTCGATAAACAACGGACGTGACCGGATGCCCGCAAGTGCTCCGGGGCACTGAAATCACCCTATACCTGTTCTATCACTCGGTCACAGACGAAGCCAGATCCGCGGTCAGTTCTCTCGGACGGCAAGCCGAGTTCACCCGACGAGACAGAAGTATGATACGATGCCTTATTCTGATCTCGTCCGAGTCCTGGTTTCTACATATGACTTCGTAGAGTCTTCGAACTCCATTCCCTGTGTCATCAGAATCGCGCCGTGACCAGCAACGCGCCTGTGTCGCCAAGACACGGGGTACAGAGTGAATCAGACAGACAGTGTGCTAACTGAAATCCAATACAGATTACACTTTTAGCCCGCCCAACAGTATCAGTAGGTGAGTCGTGAGGGAACGATGTCGGCCGCCAATGCCCGCTAAACAACCCCGTGGACGACCACTGGCACAGAGGATTACGTAGGATGTGAAGCAGAACCGACAACAACCGATTACACGGTGAGTACACATGGCAGAAACAACATCAGACGAAAGAGAACACACGCCCGAAGAAAGCGAACCGGACCCGGAACACATCATGCAGGTGGCGACGGGGTTTTGGGGGACCAAAGTGTTGGGTGCAGCCGTCGATCTCGAACTGTTCACCGTCCTCTCAGACGGAGGGCTTCGAGCCTCCGAGATCGAACGGGAGCTCGGTTTGCACCCCCGGGCGACCAGAGATTTCCTCGACACGCTCGCGTCGCTCGGATTCCTTGAACGTGACGACGATGGGAACGATCCCCGGTATCGGAACACGCCGGAGACTGCGGCATTCTTGAACAAGAACGATCCACGGTACATCGGTGGCGCGATCGACATCTTCAACCAGCAGGTATACGACGTGTGGGGAGGGCTCGAAGAGAGTCTGCAGACAGGCGAGCCACAGGGGGTCATCGACGAGACGGGCGAGCCGTTTTGGGAGGAGATGTACGATGACCCCATGGAACTAGAGGCGTTCGTCGAGGGGATGGCCGGGCTGTCGAAGGGGAACTTCGTCGCGTTCGCTGAGCAGTTCGATTTCTCGGACTACGACTCGATGACGGACGTTGGGGGTGCCCTCGGCGATCTGTCTCGGATCGTGGCCCGACGCGAACCCCACCTTTCGATCACGACAACGGACCTGCCGGAGGTGACTGAACTGGCCCGTGAGCGTATCCAGGCAGACGGCCTTGAGGATCGGATCGACGCCGTCAGTAGCGATTACAACGAGGAACCCATTCCCGACGCGGACCTCGTGACAGCGAGTCTGGTCCTCCATCAGGAAAATCTGGAGACGAAGAAGACGCTCATGCAGAAGTTCTACGATGCCGTCAACCCGGGCGGAACCTTCGTCGCTATCGACCATATCATCGACGACGACCGCCAGGCGAATACCATGGGTCTGATGATGTCGCTGAACATGCTCGTATATTACGGTGATGCCTTCGACTATACTGGCGAGCAGTTCATGACATGGGCGGAGGAGGCGGGCTTCGAGGACGTCCAGATTCAACATTTGAACGGGCCAGCGAGCATGGGCATCGCGCACAAGCATTGAATTCTCCGGTTCGACTGTTAAACAATCATTTCTCCGGACAAGAGGCAATCTAATTCGGCCGTCTCAAAACCGTACTTTATTACAACCGATACGTGGACCTGCACTTCCCGTGCAAGAGAAAGGGTGAATATGTACCACACGACAGATTTATTTCCGCGCCAGAACCATCGTTTCGGGACCTGGTAACTCCCTGGCTTCCCCGCCTTCGAACCCGCTTTCGTGCAGCCACTGGATACACTGACTCGGTGTGTAGTCGAATCCGTTCGGCGTTTCGACCAACATGTTCAAGTTCATCAGCAGTGGCATTTCGGCCTCACGACGCTCCTCGTCGATCATTGTCCCGTATATGATGACAGTACCGCCGGGGTTCACTGCTTCGGACACTTTCCTGAGAACCTCCTGTTTCCGATCGAGACTCCAGTCGTGCAGGATGTGCCCGAGGATGTAGACATCTGCTGCCGGGAGCGGGTCGGTCCCAAAGAAATCGCCCGTCCGGAACTCGATACGGTCGGTTGCGGGGCTGTCACTCGTGAATTCACGGAAGTGGGGTTCGACCCGTGGCAGGTCCAAGCCGATGGCAGTGATGTGGTCGTTTTCTTCGGCGACCAGCTTTGGAACTACTCCCTCACTGGTGCCTAAATCGACCATCGTATCGTATTCCTGCCACGGGAACTCGTGTGCGAGAGTGTTCGCGACGCCCATACTCAGTCCCGTCATCGCGCCGACGAACTGTTCGAGATTCTCATCGTTCTGGTAGATGGCTTCCTCGAAGGGGTGGGTCTGATCATCTTCAAGTTCGTTGGTGGGTCGTCCTGTCCGGAGCGCCTCTTCGAGGTCACCCCAAAAGCCGTAGAGGCGGTCGTTGGCCATCTCCAGCAACCCGCCGATGTACGATGGCTTTCCCGAGACGAGGAAAGCATCGATCGCGGGCGTGTTCCGGTACTGGCCATTCTCACGGTCGAGGACATCTAATGCGACGAGTGCATCAAGGAAATCCTCCGCTCCCCGTGGGTGGAGGCCGAGTTCCTCTTCAATGTCTGCACGCGTCTTGGGACCAGCAGCCAGCGCGTCGAACACCCCGAGTTCGACCGCCGCCAGGAGTGTCTTCGATGCTTGGAAACCGAACCCGAGTTCCATGAGGTGACCGGGCGTTGGCCCGTCTTTTGGCATGTGTATTCGCCTCCGTGGTCAGCCTGACCACGAAGTGGAATTCGCACCGGACGAAATTATAACTTTTGTGATACTAATAGAAGTTAGTGATAGCAGTATTGCTTAGTAACTAGAAGTAAGTCCGAACCGTCAACTATTCCGGTTGGGGTAATGACTCGCTTTCGCTGTCCGCTGCGGTCCAATCATCAGCCCACTCTTCGATATCATCGAACATGATGGCGAGCGATTCGCCCTTCTCGGTCAGATCGTAATAAGTGGCAATCGGGCGATCTTCTAAGCGTCGGCGAATGAGGTTTCGCTCCTCTAGTTCCTTGAGAACTCGTGAGAGAGTTGAGGAATCGGCAGGTGTCTCTTCTTTTATGTTGTTGAACCGCTGTTCACCGTTCATCACGAGGTAGTGCAAGACGACGAGTCGCCATTTCGATCCAATCTCCTCGAATGCTTGTGTCATCGGACACACCTCAAAGTGGTCTTCGTCGTCGGTCTCGGACCCGTGGGGATTCGATGTCATCGGCGCTCACTTGCGTGTGAATGTTTAACACAGAAGGCAATAAAACCCACTGTGCCAAAATTATGGGAGAGCGTTTTCTGGCCATCTTGAACAGACTGGTTCGGACCAAATTCTGTACTAGAATGCGATTCTGATAAATAGACCGCCTCTACGTCTTGTATGTGGTTCTAATGATAATTCACAGAGATAGAAAGCCGCACCGGTATATCATTTGTCTGTAACGACCGATCCGATTTGTCGAAAACTTCTTGCGAGACTCGCGCCTGTATGCAACAGCATCTGGAAAATCTATCAGTCCTACTCATTTCACCGGGGCTACATTACTTCTGGTATAGGCGGCGTCACAAGACGAGTGCAATCGGGAGCAATGACTGATCGATTATCTCGCCCGTCTCCGAGTTAGGGAACGCGAATCCAAACCAGCCATGACCACCGTTACGACTCGTAACGAATTCTACCCGAATTCAACAATATCATACTCAGTAGACGGCAGAGGGTCTGAAACATCCGAAAATGCCAGATGAAGCAGAAGTGGACTCGCGGGGGTTTCGTTACACTGCTTCAAAGAATCCGTTTAATCCCCGTGCTGTCGTTCGGTTGCAGATCGGATTCCGTCAGTCGTCGTCAGCGGTGTAGGCACCGCTTCGGTGTTCGATCCGATGGACCTCCAGCACCGACTCACCCCGGTCGAGAATGCAGGCGAGCCGATACTGACCGACGCGGAGTTTCGCGAACGGACCGCCGGTCAGCGGTTCGAGGTACTCGTCGGGGTCGCGCCACTCCGACTCGACCACCTCGTCGAGTTTCGAGACGATGCGGTCCTGCACGTGTGGGTCGAGTGAGTCGAACTGATCCGCAGCTCGCGGCGTGAATTTCCAGGTCCAGTCGTCCTCACTCGTCATTTTCGTCTCGATCCATCATCTCGACGACTTCCTCACGAGAGACCAGCTCGGCGTCGCCCGAACGGAGATCGTGCTCGCTCGCCGCGATCTGTTTCCACCCCTCGCGGGAAAATTCTGGATGTTTCACCGCGTCTCGGGCAGCGTAACGGAGGAACTCGCTCCGGGAGTTGAACCCCTGTTCCTGCCACGTCGTATCGATGTCTTCGAGGAACGCTTTGCTGAGTCGGAGATTGATCTGGACCATTTCGGGCCCATCGTCACCATTTGCGGTATCCGCATCAGACATATACAGATGCTTTGCGTCCGTATATACTAAGTTGTATCGTCGCCGTGTGGATGTCTGCACGACTCGTAACGAATTCTGCCCGAATCCAGTATTGCTTCTGTTAGCGGACAATAGAGCCACTGAAACGTCTAAAAACGGCAGTTGAGATAGAAGTAGACTCGCGGGGGTTTCGTTGCACTGCTTCAAAGAATCCGTTTAGTCCCGGCGCTGTCCGTCGAATGGTCGGATCGGCGATTCTGGTGTATTCGTGCGTTTCACCACCGCGTGTGAACGATTCTCAAAAGCCTCTTTGTGGAATAGCTATCGATGTAATGATATTTTCACTGGTTACCGTATAAGACATACAGCGCATATCTCGCATGCCCTGTGATCAGGGCAAATCAGCAGAATCGTCAGGAAAGAGCGTCCACGGACCGCTAACCCTAGATGAATGTTAATTTGCTGCGCTTGTCGGGCGGAATGGGATTGGTGTATGTAACGTCCTCACCATCGCACAGTTCCTCGAAATCATCGTCAGTCGTAATCAGGTAGTCAGCATCATATGCCCGTGCGAGCGCCAGGATGAACGAATCGTAGACATCGTGATTTTTCTCGGCGCTGATCTCGTATGCCTCCAGAAGCGTGGTCGCGGTCGCACCAACGATTCGTGCCGGACTCCGAACGAGCGATTGGATTGCGTTTCGAGCAGCAACTTCGTCAACTCCGAAATTATTCGTCATGAGATACTGTGTCCGGAGCGGATAGTAGTCGAAGACGAGCAAGACATTTGGCCCATCAAGAGCGTTCTGGATCCACGGATACACATCGTCATGCGCCGGATGATCGTCAGTCAGACCGATGGCAAGAATATTCACATCAGTGAGGACGGTTACCTCGGTCGGGAGTGAATCAGTCATCGGTTCTCCGATCACTGATCCATCGGCCCAAAGAGTGCGTCTCCCGCATCGGTTGGTGTCGTCTCATCCCAGTCATCCCGCCCGGCTGTTGCTAGCTCAAGCTTCGAACTCGGCTTCGGGTTGAGTTCAAGCACGGAGCCGACGAGTGTCGCCGGGAGCTCGTCGTTCGATTCGATTCCCAACCGATCTCTGACTTCTTTCGGGAGAGTGACTCGACCCCTATCGTCTACGGTGAGTGTCAGCTCTTCCTCGTGGTTTCCATCGATCGACGTCTTTCCCATTTTTCTTTACCTAATACCCACTACTATACTGATAGATAAAACTGTTGTGCCCCACAGAGTATCGATACGTCCGCATCCACAGTGAGCAGTTGGTTCAGATCGAGGTATCTGGAGCAAATGAAGGCGCTGTGCTGACTACACGCTCTGAGTCTTGCGCTACTCTACCTACGAAATTTCATACACACCACTATGTCACTGCCTTCGGGAAGAACCAAACACACCGTCACAGCGTCATCGACCGATCGATTATCTCTCGTGTCTTCGAGCCCCGGAGCACCAAACGAGGTCAAGACGGATTCCGACAGGACTCGTAACGAATTCTCGCCGAGTTCAGCAACCACATACTCAGAAGACAGTAGAGGGGTCGAATCGACTGAAAATGGCGGATAAGGTAGAAGTGGACTCGCCGGGAATCCGTTACGCTGCTTCAAAGAATCCGTTTAATCCCTGTGCTGTCCGTCGGTTTGCGCGATAGTTATAAGCACCACAGAGGTCACTAGCACCGTTGTATATTGAAACTGACACGGTCGGCGTGACCGATACAGAGGATGTAGTCAGCAATGGAACTGCTTATTTCTCCATCTGAATCCTGAACCACCTGATAGAATGCGCTTGCGAATCTTGCGCTCACGGTCTCGCATTCCGCAATTGATAAAACAACTCATCTATTTTAAATAGTATGCTAACTTTTTACACACCCTTAACCATCTCAGGGGACCCAAGTACGGTTCGCTGGGGGCTTTTTCTCATTTTCACCGGGATTGCGGTCAGTTGCTTCGTGGGTGCTGCGTACGGCTCACGGCTACGGCGACGAGATACGCAGTTCGGGCTCAGAGCGGTCCTCCTTACCAACGGATTGTGGCTGGGGTTCCAAGCGCTTGGGCTGGTTACCACCAGCGAGTCGCTTAGCAACGCGCTCTACATTGGGGGACTCATCTGGGGGCTCACGGGCGTGGGTGCATGGATGTATTTTATCTCCGCGTACACCGGTCGGTCATACCATCGCGACCGACGTTACCGTGGACTCGCTGTCGGCACCTATCTCGGGCTCCTCATCGTTAAGCTCACGAACCCGCTGTACGGACTGTACGTCTCGACGGAACTACAGCAAAGCCCGTATCTACACCTCGTGGTTGAACCGCAGTTGTTCTACTGGGTCTCGTTCTCGCTCACGTACGCACTCGTGGCACTCAGTTTCTATTGGTTGCTCACGACGGTGCGTGAATCGGCGTTTCCAACTGGGAGTCTCGGGGCGCTCGGAGTCCTCGCGCTGTCACCGATCATACCGCGGTTGGCTGTCAGCACGCTACCGACCGAGCTACTACCGCCTATTATGCTGGGATTGAGCTTCGAACCGGTCGGTGTGACCGCGTTTCTCGCGGGAGTGTTAGTGTTCGTTGGGAAACCCTTCCGACAGATCGAGCAGTCTGCCCGCTCACGATTCTTCGAGGAAGCCGACGACGCGACGTTCGTGTACGATACTGACGGTGAACTCGTCGAAACGAACACGCAGGGACAGGAGTTACACTCAGCGACCGATAAAGACCTTACGACTATTGAGGCGTTCGAGCGGTCGTTCAGTCCGAATACCGAGCTTGAGGATACGGATCCTGTCCCTGTGGAAGTTGATGGCTCCACCCGATACTTCGAGGTAATAACGAACCGGATGGCTACCGGAGCTGAACTTGTCGGGACGGTCGCAACCGTTCGGGACATTACCGAGCGGCGAGCGCGAAAGCGCGAACTCGAGGAGCGGAAGAGAGAGCTCGAACTGAAAGAGCGAGCGATGGACGAGGCTATCGTCGGGATCACGATCAGCGATCCCGACCGCGAGGACAATCCGCTGATATACGCTAACGACGGGTTTGTCGAACAGACCGGCTACACCAGAGAGGAAACACTCGGACGGAACTGTCGATTTCTCCAAGAAGACGATAGAGATCAGGAGGCGCTTGACGAACTCCGTGAGGCGATTGCCGCCGAGGAACCGGTGACTGTCGACCTGCGGAACTACCGCAAAAACGGCGAGCAGTTCTGGAATCGGTTGTCGGTGACGCCGGTGTACGATGACGGCGAATTGGTCAACCACATCGGTGTCCAGCAAGACGTAACCGATGAAGTGCGCCGCAAACAGCGGTTGTATGAGGAACGCGAACAGTTCCGCCTGCTAACCGAGAGCGTCGACGAGTACGCCTTTCTCATCGTCGACGAGGACGGAATCGTTCAAACGTGGAACACCGGTGCCGAGGACCTCTTTGGGTACGACGGTGACGCGGCGGTCGGAATGTCGATGGCTGAACTCCATCCTGAGTCCGACCGCGAGTCCGGCCTCCCAGAGCGGTTGATACAACAGGCGCGTCTCGCCGGCGAGAGCGCCGACGAGGGCTGGCGAGTTCGCGCCGACGGGTCGGAGTTCTACGCCGACGTCCGGTACGCGCCGCTCGAATCCGACGATGGGGTGTTTCGCGGGTATGCGGTGATCGTCCGCGACATGACCGAACGCCGTCGCCAACGGCGCCGAACCGAGCGATTCGTCGAAGAGTCCGAGGACGTCGTTACAGTCCTCGATCCCGACGGGACAATCACCTACACCAGCGGGTCGGTGACGCGGGTGTTCGGCTACGACCCCGACGCCCTCGTCGGTGAGAATCTCTTTGATTACCTCCACCCTGATGGACGCGAGCACGCGATGGAGGCGTTCTTTAGTTCGGTTGAGGAAACCGAAAGCGTCACAGCAGAGTGTCGACTCAGATCTCCGGATGGCGGGTGGTTCAACATCGAAAGTCGATACCGGAACATGCTTTACGACGACGCCATCGACGGGGTGATCGTCTACCTCAGGGATGTGACCGAAGCCAAAGACCGTGCTCGGCGGTTCGAGAGCATTTTCAACCAGACGTTCCAGTTCACGGGCTTGTTGGACACCGACGGGACGGTCATCGAGGTCAACGACGCCGCCCTCGAGTTCGGCGGGTTCGAGCGCAGCGACGTCGTCGGGAACCCCTTTTATGAAGCCCAGTGGTGGACACACTCCGAGACAGTCTACGATCGGGTTCAGGACGCAATTGAGCGAGCCTCAGGCGGGGATTTCGTCCGCTACGAAACGGAAGTGCGGGGCGCTAACGGCTTCGCAACAATCGACTTCTCGATAAAACCCGTGACAGATGAAGACGACGAGATTACCCTACTCGTTGCTGAGGGGCGCGATATCACAGCCCAGCAGCGGTATGGTCGCCACTTGAACGTCATGCAGCGCGTGATGCGACACAACATGCGGAACGATTTGACAAAAGTCCGAGGCTGGACAGAGCTGATGAGCAGAGAGACGGACGCAGAAAAACGGGCGGAACAGTTCGAGACCGTCAAACCGATTCTTGACAAGTGGGGGGAGATGATAGAGAAAATGAAACAAATAAAACAAGTCCTCAATCCGGAAGGTGGTGGGGCAGCCACGACAGAGGCTGGCCCACTGATCGGAGAGGTCGTTAATGAAATCCGAGAGGAACACGAGGACGCAACGATCCTGACTGAGATATCTGGCGATGGGTCGGTGCAGCTACAGACGACGCTCGGAGAGGCTATCCGTGAGTTGGTAGAAAATGCCGTGAAGCTGAACGATAACGCTACAGTCGAGATCGAACTCGTCGAGTTGGAAAACGAGTGGATTGAGGTCCACGTGCGAGATGACGGCCCCGGCATGCCGGAAATGGAGGCGGATATCCTCGAAACGGGAGAAGAGACGCCGCTCAATCACGGCGGAGGGCTCGGTCTGTGGATGGTTCGAATGATCGTCACGCAAGCCGGCGGTGATGTGTCCGTAGCGACAACCGACGGGACGGAGGTTAATTTGCGGGTGCCGGCTATGAGAAGTTCATAAATTGTTGCTGTGAGCCAACAGCGTACGCGGTGAAGAGAACTCTGTGGCGGCGTAGTTATCATCAGAGACAATCTGCGTCAAATTGAATAAGTGTTGGTTCATGCGAGAACACGGTTGAGAGTGAAACGGTGGCTGGGATATCTTATCGGGACGCTGCCGATGTTCAATTATTTGTGCTGATTGTAACCCACATATTTCACCAGATTTCTAATGGATATAAGATAGATCTTTATTCGTCGCGGTATATGTGTACCCTGTACTGACCGATCACTCTTTCTTTACAAACTGACCCCTGTTTGTGCCCGGTTCGCGCTCTCTATCTTGCATCTCTGAATCGATATATCAATATTACGTTAGATGGCGGATGACCGATACAGAGGCTCAAGTCAGCACGGGGGTAAGTTACTTTTTTATCTGAATCCTGAATCAGCCGATAGAACACGCTTGCGTAGTTACCGACCGACCGTTCCGGATTGCCACCGAGAAATATCAGAGATATATCAGTACCGGGTGCCATCCCTTACGCTAATAGTAATCCAGGGACCGATGCAAGGACACCGAGGAAGACAACGAAGGTACCGACGGCTAGCATTCGAAGTGTTCCTGCTGAACGTCGTCGGTCCGGTGGCAGCGACTCGGCGACTCCGGAGAATCCAAGCCCGATAGCAAAAAAGATGAAAAAGTCAGAAGCGTTGAGCACGACACCAATGTATACCCAAATAAGGAGGCTGATGAACGATAAGAACAGCATGATGAGCCCCTTCCTTCGTCCATCTGGCTCACGGAACACCATCTGTGGAAGTAACTCCATATGTACCAGCAAGAGTTCGGCCGTGTAAAGCGTGCGGATAACTGAAAACCGGCCTGTACTCTCTCTTTCATTTGCGTCTTCCGGGGATCTATTTGCCAGCAGTGGAACACGGTTACTAAATTTATTATGCAGCCTCAGATAATGGAGAGTATGGCCCTCCAGACAGAGAATTCGAACAGGACACAGCAGGGTGGTGTTGTCGCAGGCAGTGCTGCAATTATGTTTGCTGCTGCAGGAACGACCGAAGGGCTGTTTTCAGGTGTGATGTTCGTCGCAGCGATGGTGACGATTCTCTCCGCGCTTGGGCTCTATGCAGCCGCGTACCGGGAGAGAAAGGACTGATCACGAAGCACAGTAATCGGCTCGGTTGTTGGTCAATCCTCCGACATGTACGTAATTATCGTATGCCGGATACGCGCTCTGGGGCTTGTTTAGACGTGGACGATCACGGTGATGAGGTGCTGACAGCTTGTTCTATGTTTCTGACGGCAGCCTTTAGAACGAGCACTCTGAACTGCCCAAACCATCTTCTAGCCCGTAATGTCTCGCCGAACCGACGCTTCAGTGCGTAGAAGATCGCCTCGATGAGCGACCAGCGGTGGTAGGTGTCCTCGTCGTGGCGGGCGTTGTGTGCTTTGTCAAGCGCGAGAACATTCGACAGAAAGTATCTCCGAGTCCCGCCACGGATGGCGGTGATAGGAGTAACGGCTGGTTGGCACAGCTATCGACGTTCCTGTTTGACAAGGAAACTGGTGGGTTCGCTCATCGCATTCTCTCATAGGACGGGAGGGGCGGTCGGATTATCTCCCACGTTCGTGGGTGGGTTTATACTCTCTCACAGACCGATATACCGATCACAGACACGATTGTTCGGAGAAGCGTCACACTACATCGCCTCCAGTATGTCCGTGAGAAGATTCTTTTGTGCCCGCTGGAGGTGTTCAGGCACAGTCGACGGATCGAGATCGAGTGCCGTGGCGAACTCATCAGTCGTCACTTCCATGGGAACCTCGAAATAGCCCATATCGAAGGCGGTTTCCAGCACCTCCTGCTGGCGTGGCGTCACCGCATCGAGCGGGTCAGCAGGCCCCTCGTAATCGGTCAACGTCCGGAGGAGAGGATCTGCGCCTGTGTCGCCGTACTCGTGCACTCGCTCGGAGAGGGCATCCTGGTTCCCGACCATCGTTACGTCGACGCCGTCGCCGGCGACCTCGACAGCACTCTGTGAGGCATCCGTCTCGTGGTGCGGGTCGAATCCCTCATCGAAGGCTGGCACCGCGAGCTTACAGAGGTAGGTCACGCCGCCCTCGCGGTTGAGACGCTCCCACCACTCCAAGTTCTCCAGCGTCGAGAGCTGGTCGGTGGGGATCGGCTCCGTCACCTCGATAGCGAGGAGGCACCCAGGTCGCTGACACTGGAGTTCGGTGACCCGTTCCAGCCCGGTCATCTGGATCACTGAGACGAACTCCTCGATCCCGAACGCCGCCAACTCCTCTTTGGACAGGTGGATTGTCACTTCGCGCATCGGTTCTTATCTGGATCGGCGGTCGCGCTGGTCTCGTCGCTGGACGCGCTCGGTTCGCGTGACCGCGGCATTCTCATCGAGGTACAATCTGAGTGTTGCAGCATCGCGTCGCAATGCGACGCGGTACTCGTCCGGGTCGGTCTCAATCTGCTCGGCGGTCCACTCCCCGTCGTGGAGATAGCGATGGAACTCCCACATCCCTGTTCCCATGATGTCGACGCCGTGTTCCCAGTGAAACGCGACCGATTCGGGGTGATAGGCAACCGCGTGCGTGAGCGGGAGACTCATGAATCGCAGGCACTGCTGGCACTCGCTGCTCGTCGCGAACGACGCTGGAACGGTATCGCCGACCGGCTGGTCGCTCGCATCTAACACCTCGGTGTCGATGCGCCCGGCGCAGTCCGGACAGACGCCCTGGCGCATCTTGACCAGATCTCCAACTAATGCCCACGTGACGGCATCGATCAAGGCAGCCCCGTCGTGGGCCTGCACTTGGGCCGGCGTAACGGTGTACGAGAAGTTCGGTCGCTCACAGGCCGCACACTGCAGCAGGAAGTACTGGTCGTGAAGCGCCGCCCGGAGGCCCGTCTCGCCACAGTGCAAGCAGGCGCCGTCAGTCTCGATTGTCCCGATATCCGAGGGATGTCGGTAGTTCTCGGCGAGGACGAACCGGACCATCTGCTCGCCAGCGTGCGTGAACGCGTAGCCGCCTTCGTGTTTCCTGAGAAACGTGCCGGTCAGCTCCCCGAGGTGGTAGGATAATTTGGACGTGCCATCGACGTCAACGCGGTCGTGGATATCGGAAAAGGACAATTTGGCGATTCCTGTCTTTCGATTCTCCTGTTGGGCCCTGGCGACGGTCCGAAGAATATCGAGTCGTATCCCGTCGGCCAGCAGTCCAAAGACATCGTCCGCTGTCCGATCGGTCTCCATACAGGTCTGACGACTGGTATCCCAGTGAAAGTAGGGCTGTCTGGAGGCGGTGCGATTCCTGTCTTTCCGGCTTTGTTAAAATCCTATTCTTCAAACACATTCTCGCCTGAAACAGGCGTTCGATGAGAACTGCATATCGACTACCGAGGGTTTTACCAGTTCAAAGAGATGTCCCGGTAGCCGTGCGAGATACAACGCGCGAATGAAGCAGTGACTCACCGGCTATGGTTCGGCGCTTGAATCGGTCAGTCCAGACGAACCACGACTCGATATGCCACCGAGATGCTGTTCACTCAATCGAAGATCAAAGTCGGTGAGTATGAGATTATTATAATGAGTAGACGATAGAAATAACAGTAAGTGGGACTGCAAAGAGCGCCGTGTACCAGATAGCCCCTGCTAAAAGTAGCGCCCACGTTGACAGGCCATATCCAGTCGAATCCCAGTCAACGCCGACCCGCGGAAGCACGACAGCACCGACAAGCGGGATAGCGACGAGATAACCGGCTGAGACGACAACCACTACGGTAAACAGTGCACGCCCTGTATCTGCGACCGCCAGAGAAGCTGCTAGACCGAGCAGGTACGGAACTGCTGCTCCGACACCAACAACGCCGTACGTGAGAGAGAACGATTCGAACGGCGGAAGTCGTTCAAACAGTTGCCGAAACCGTCCCGACAGGAGAAATGGAGACCAACAGAGAGTTGCAAAAACACCCACTCCTAACAGGATGCTAATGAGACTGATGTAGCCGACCAACTCATCAAGAAGTGATTGCAGAGGGACCATACAGGTCAAACAAATGCGAACGTCAATACATCTTCGAAAGATACAGTGCTCGATACGCAGTTCTACTGACCGGCTGATTTATCCGGATCGGTGTGAAACCAACGGTCACCGACTGCTGACTTCAGGCTCTACATTCAGCACGAGGTTCCTGACAGCCTCGGGGTAGATTTCACGGATCGTGCTGCATAAAGGGCGCGGGTGCACCAAATCTTGAGTCATTGAGGCGCCTGTTATTAGAAAAAATATCATCCATTTAATTGATAAATGGAGGTCGGCGTAGTTCATCCTAGTGCCCTGGGTATCCGCCATCGAACTTTTATTGGTTGATAGGGACAGTCAGCCCAGCAGCAACGGCAGTGCAGTAGTTAGAGAATTAAAACTTCCATGGGCAAGCGCCGGGACTACGAGATTGTTGGTCCGCTCGTACACCCATCCCAAGATCACACCGAGTAGGCTGAGAGCAACAAGCCAGAGCATATCTCCGGGAGCCGTCGCCGCGATACCGATGTGTAAGAATCCAAACAACCCTCCTGCAAAGAGAATAGCTGGCCATCTACCGATCACATCTCGGAGCGAACGCTGGATGATTCCTCGGAACATCACTTCCTCGGCTGGACCGACGAGTAACAGCAGCGTCCCCACCCGAGACCAAAGTACTGCATTCGACAGGGACGCGCCGTCCATTGTCCGCTCCAATCCGAGCACGTTCTGAATCAGGATATTCGATCCGAGAGCCGCTATAATCAGGAGAAACACTCCAAGAAGGATATACCCCAAATCCCACACGTCTGGAGGACGGACTTCCATCCAATCGAGTGGAGACGGCACGTCCAGATAACGAATAGCCGCAATCGCCGTTCCGACCGCGAAGAGCGCACGAAGTAGTTGACTGACCACGTCACGGGCGACAGGGAACTCGCTCAATATCAACGCATCACTCGGACCGATGACAAATCCAACGAGTTTGAGCCAAATCCAGAAGAAAAGGGAAACTACGATCCCTGCGAGAGCGAGCCAAACCGTGTCCCGACCTCTACCCAAACGCCCTATCCCCATAAGGGCGAATACAAAGACAACTGTTGTAAAATTTCGTGCTAAGGATTCTTCCATCCCTCGGTAACTTTCTCCTCTGTAGTTACCGCTCAATTCAGCTCGGCCAAGGTGATGTAGTCATGCTCTGTATCTCGCACCTCACTACTGACAGAAACTGAGGAGATCTCCTTGGCGTTGCTGAATACAGCGCGCGTATCTCGCACAGAAGCTCTTCAGAAAACGAGCTGGTCGGATCGGTCAATACAGACTAGAAATATATCGATTGGATTGTCTTCGATTATTCAGCGAGTAGACTGTTCTACCTTGTATCTGGGCTACCCTGGAGCCGAGGCTGCCCCGAATGGGGAGATAGACAGCAAGACACTGTACAGCCGACGGAACAAAGTACGTTCAAGTACAATTTATGTGGAGAGAGTGTCATGGTAGCCAGGCTGGACCGAGTGGTGCGGCTGTACGGTCGATACGGACCGTCACGGTTGCCGCTCGGAGACCGACAGGACGTCGGGGCCGGCTACAGTATGGCCGCCGGTGTCCTCGCCGGTGGAATCGTGTTTGCTCCGGTGAGTACGCTGGTTGCGGGTTCGTTGGGTTCCGCAGGGGTGATTCTGTCTGCGGTCCCGGTGTACCTCGCCACGGGATTCGTGGTCGGGGCGCTCACGTGGCGCTCCCTGCCGTCGAGTGTCCCATACTACAGTGCCGTCGCAGCGTTGGTCACGGTCGCCGGGAACTACCCTGCCGGAACTGCCGTGTGGTTGCTACTGGCTCCGGTGTACGGCTACGAGTTTTTGAACCCATACGGGGGAGTTGACCCGCCGACCTCGCTCACCGAGTTCCTCGGAGCGTTCTTTGAGCTGTACCCCGATACCATCTTGGTAGTGGTAGTGTGGACGATCTGGATAGCCGTCCCACTCAGCCTCGTTTTCAGCTACGTCTACGAGCGCAGTCGTAGCGGAGAATAGCCGATACATTCGCACGTTCAACTAACG
The DNA here is from genome assembly GCF_002252895.1 of Halorubrum sp. Eb13. NCBI lineage: Archaea > Methanobacteriati > Methanobacteriota > Halobacteria > Halobacteriales > Haloferacaceae > Halorubrum > Halorubrum sp. Eb13. The sequence continues at coordinate 172,591 of NZ_NHPE01000086.1, forward strand.
GGTGATCCATCCGATTTGACGCGAAATAAACGAAGCCGTTGTGCTGACTTCATCCTCTGTATCTCGTACACGATTTCTGACATAATATCGGTATATCAGCGTTCTACGTCGGTATGTGAGTCCTCTGTACTGAGCGATTGGGGGATATGAAACTATCAACTTCTGAGGATTTCAACAGAGCCGCCAATCTGGCTTATCGAAGATATGCGCGTTGTATACAGCGGGGACATTAAGAACTGTAACGAATAGAGGATTTCAACAGAGCCGTCTTTCCCTAATCAATCGAGTGAGATCCGGCGTCCAAACATCCCTCTGCTTGCATTCTTCCACCCAAGCCAGCAACAAGGTGTACCGACACTGCCCGTATGAGAGTGTTTCCGAAAGCACTTTACTGTTGATTAGGGACATGAGGGTGGTATTTCGATGTCGCCCTCCAATCGAACCTTCCAAGTCGCCGGTATCGCCGTCGCGGTCCTCCTCCTATGGCTCGCCTCCTACCCGGGGACGGTCGCCTCGCCCTACGTGGCTGAGGACTCCTACCGATACCACCACCAAATCGTCCCGGACACGGCAGCCGAATACAACGAAACCGTCGAGCAGGCACCGACCTACCGCTATAGTGAGCTCTCACCGACTGCCCAAACCTTCGTGGACCGGACGAGAGCAGCTCCGGACAACGAGTATACCCCGGTCGTCTGTCAGGGATTCGTCCTCACCTGTGACGCCTACACCCAAGACGAGCTTTCGGAGGAGTTCACGTACGGTGAGGAACGTGACCTGAGGGAACAGCCGTTGTGATTAAGGACGGTGACGACCAGTTCCTGCTCCAGACTGGGATGGTCGGCCACGGCTGGTTCGACCTCCCATTCCGACTGTTGACGGCGTGGTTGACGATGATCCCACTCGGTATCTTCGTTGGGTGGGTGGCACTGACCTCCGAGCGTGAGGGCATGCGCGCCGGTGCTATCGGGGCTGGAGCCGTCGTCGCCACCGTTGGTTTCGCTGCCCCCTACATCGAGATGGTCGGCGTGCTGCAAGCCAAGACGATCGGGTTCTTACTTTTTGCCGGCGTCTGGATCGGCCTTCTCGGCCTCGGCGGATACCGGCTCGTACAGCGGTTGTGATTACGGCCCCGGACCAAACCGGATGACATCCCTCCCGGTCTCTTCAAGCCGGGCAATCAGAACGAAGACTTGGCCGTCGTAGTCTACGGGAGCAGTAGTATAGTGATAGTGCCGCCATTTATCGAACGCCCGATCGACCGTAGCACGGATGGTATATCGTTCGTCCTCGGCAACAGCTTCAAACGTCCGTTCCGAGTTGGCTGGAATTTCAATGTACTCTCCTCCCGACCCTCCCGAGTCCTTGCTAAGCTCGTACACCAACGCCTCGCTGTCGTTCTCGTCGGGATCAATAACCTCGACATCTACGTTTTGTGGTTCGGGTGTACTATTATTGATTATCAAGTCCAGCATCGGGGTCTCATCTGAAGCGAACGACGTTTGACAGCCGGCAAGTGCGGTTGCGAGCCCGCTCACCCCTATTGTAAGCGCGCCACGACGGGACCAGTTTCGTGTCATACGTCGGCTTCGCCGCGAACGATCTTAAAGCGAATGTTCGAACAAACGACGCCTGTACCAAACGAACCCCCCACAGTGATACGGGTGTACAAGATCTATCGGAGTCGCAATACACCGCTTGTTACCTTTCATCGTGGCGCGTTCCGGTGTCCGCACCGTAACAGAGGCCCACCGACGATACAATACGACGACTAGTCCGTACAGGGCGATGATCACACCCCAGTTGGGCCAGGCTCCCAGGCCAGGATCGACGACCAGCGGCCAGAAGTTCCCGATGCCGTGCAGGAAGGCGACCAGAAACAGGTTGTGTGTTAGGGCGTATATCGTCCCGAAGTTGACATCCTCCCCGCCCTGAAGGGCGAGGATTCCCGCGTTGGGATATTAAGATTCGCGGTTAACAACCTGTTCTCGTGGGGCGAAAACACCCTCACTACGGTCGAACAGGTGAACCGCTGGCTGTGCCAACCAGCCGTTATCCCTATCACCGCCATCTGTGGCGAGACTCGGGAGTACCTTTTGTCGAATGTTCTCCGCACCGTTCACGTCCGCGTTCGCAACCGTATCGCACTTCTCACACACGTACAGACCGCGTTCAACTCGCTGGTTGTCATCTGTGTGGCCGCACGCCGAACACGCCTTCGACGTATCGCGTTCGGACACCAACTCCACGTCGATGCCTTCCGCTTCAGCCTTGTAGTGCAGAAGCGTCGTGAATCGGTCGAACGCCCACCCGTGCAAGTCGAGATTACCGTGGTCGCCCCAATTTCGGGGTTTGCCGTTCTTGTTGCCTTCTCGGATGCCGCCGAGGTCGCCCACGACAAGGGTTCCGACGCCTCGTTCGACGCACTCCTCTACGATTGCTTTCGAGAGTGCGTGCAAGAAGTGCGTCCGGCGACCCGTTCGCTTTCGGTCAAGACGGGTAGCCTCACGGGACGAAGAATCGTCGCACTTGGCTTTCTTCTTCGTGAAGTAGTATTCGTCTTCTTTGAGTGCGCCACCGGGATACAACACGGATTCTCCGCCGAACGAGACGGCGGCGAAGTTGCATATCCCGAGGTCTACACCAGCTACCTCATCGCCCGGTGGTTCCGGGTCGATGGTGGTGCGACAGATGAATTGAAGCCGCCACTCGTCGCGTTTGTAGACGGCTCGAACTTGTTGAATGTCCCACTTGGTCAGGTCAACGTCCGGACGAGTCTGGTACTCGCAGAGGATGAAGTCTGAACGGTGTTCTTTGAGGTTACGGCCTTTCGAGAGGCGGACACGGGTGAACTGTCCGTCGTGCTTGAAACCAGCCGATTTGAACGACACGGTTGAACGTGGGTGAGAGTCTCCGTTTTTGCGGTAGCCGGGCGGTCGGGCACGGTTGTCGCCGTTCCGGCGCTTACCGAACCAGCCGTTGAACGCTTCAGCGAGTTCTTCGAGAACGCGCTGACTGGATTGAGAATGCAAGTCCGTGTAGCGTTTGTGGCCTTTGAGTTCGGCTTTGAGTTCCCCATCATCGGGAATCTCGCCCGTTTCGTCCCACTGTTCTTGTGCGTAGTAGCGACCGACGTTCCAGAGCTTTGAGGCAGCCCATCCGAGTTGGTCGAGGCCGTCACGAACCTGTTGCTGGTTCGTAATCGTAGCCTCGAAGGTTCGGATGGTTCGACCCATTTTCTGGCTTCATAACTGGTTATGCGTACCGTTTTGTTAATGATATCGGTTGGCGTGGCATATCTGGCTGTGCTATCGAACGTAGTCAGTGGAGGGTTTGTCGGCTGTATCCCCGCCCTGAAGGACGGGGTTTTAGCCTTGTAACTTTCATAACGAATACGTCGAAGAACGTGTTGGAATGAAGTTGACACCCAGCGGGCTCCAGTGTGCAGAATGAGTCCTCACGGCTTTTCGGTAAGCGGTTGAATACCACGATTAGCTCCCGAGAGTCATCGCCATGATGTGTTGCTCATTGCCACTCACCAGCGGTCACGGTGAAGCCAACATCCCGAAGTCGATCACCGAGTGGATCACCAATCCCCGAAGCGGGCGTCAGAATGCCACCGTCTAGCGGTGACACCGTCTCACCTCGCAGCAAGCAAATCCCAGCCTCTCCGAGCATCCGGGCGGTTGCGCCATACCCAGGATCCAGTTCGGCTCCGATCTCACTCATGACAGTGAACGGCCCGTCGGTCGTTGTCCCTCGGCCGATGACGCGAATCAAGAAGTGACCTGATTTGATCTCCGCTTCCGAGGGCCCTGTGCCCGGCTCAGGGAACACGAACCGACGCAATCCACGCCGAAGCAGCCGACTCTTCATCGCAGCGGTTCCGACACCCAAGCCGAGTGCGATCCCGCCGGCTGCTGCGGCACCGCCGATCCCAGAACTGGTTGGGATGACCTCTGTACACCGAAACTCTCGGCCCCACGGATACTCCAAGAGGGCATTGCTCCGTCGGATTACCCGTTCGTTGACGGCTGCCATCGGCGAGGGAGCCGTCCATATCGAGCGGATGGAATCTCGCTGTGGTCGTCGTTGTACGCCTGTATCGACACCGCAGCGTTCGCCCGGTGGAGCCAACGAGTACGGATTCGATACTGTTTCTCGGGCAATCGGATCAGTTGCGGCGGCTTCGAATAATTCGGCCGCACTAGCTAAGGTGCCGCCACTCACCTCACCCTTTCCATCTTCGAGATAGATACGAACGAACTCACAAGAGTCTCCAAACTCCTCGATAGCGTACGATTGCAACAGTTTGACCCCGAGGTCGGATGGGATCGAATCGAACCCACAGCTGTGGACAATTTTCACGTCGGCAGCCATAGCATCGTCGTGATAGCGGTCGATCATCTCTCGAACCCAGTTAATCTCCCCGGTGAGATCACAGTAGTCGGTTCCAGCCTCAATGCAGGCTTCGACGAGTGGTGTTCCGTATGTTGTGTAGGGCCCGACTGTCGTACAGACGACCTTCGTTTGGCCGGCTATCCCGCGGAGGCTCGCCGGTTTGGTGGCATCACCGACGACAATGGGGACCTCCTCTCGATCAGACTCATTTGCAAGCCCTTCTGCGAGTCGGCGGAGCTTAGATTCATTTCGACCACCAAGAGCAACAGACAGTTCAGCGGCGGAATAGTGACTGGTGAGATGTTCGGCGACGAGTTGGCCAGCGAATCCGGTGGCTCCCCAGACCACGATATCGTAGTTGGTTGTTGTAGATGACACGGGTTTCTACTACCAATATGACGCAAAGAACCTCAACTGTTTGGGCGAGGCTCTGACCGAAGATAGTGGAACCATCTTATCGGGGTTCTATCAGGAACTGCTGTGTCAGATGTAGATGATGGATTCAGCAGTGCCTACCCGTCCGCTCCCTCCAGCGAACTAGTCGTCTGGTCGGTTTACACAATTACGGCTCTGTTGAAATCCTTCGGAGCTGATAGAAGCTACGTGCGAGATACAGAGCTTATAGTCAGCAAGACGCTGCCACCCAAGACTCCCCTGACGTGAATCACGGTTACAGGCCGGAGTACTCCTATACTGAGATCTGAGCAGGTAGTGTCGATCCAATATAGTCCGCATGTTCGAAGTCACTGGAGACAGAGCCGGTATACATGAATCGTTCCAACTCGCCCGAAGCAGGGTTCATCGACCCGAGTGGCGATAACGCCGAAGATGTCCGGAACCTCGCCGAGGACGTCGTTGATCAGCTCCTCGGACAGCTTGTAGGAGCACAAGACCGGTCGCCGTTGCCAGACGATCCCACCATCCCCGAGGTCAGTATTCCAGTATCTCCGCGGTCCCAGAACGACCTTCTCAGCGATCTCGATATGATCGTTGCCGGATCGATGAACCCCGCCCATCCGGGGTACATCGGCCATATGGATACGATGCCGACGACGGTGTCGGTGCTGGGTAATCTGGTCGCATCGGCGGTCAACAACAATATGCTGAGCGTGGAGATGTCTCCGGTGTTCTCTGAACTCGAGGTCCAGTTGACTGAGACTATCACCAGCGAGTTCGGCCTCGGGCCCGACGCTGGCGGAGTCCTCACCAGCGGCGGTTCTCTTGTGAACCTTCACGCCCTGTCGGTCGCCCGGAACCACGCGTTCGACGTTCACGAGGATGGACTCACCGGGCTGGATCGCGAGCCAGTACTGTTCGCGTCGGAGGTGGCACACACCTCGCTCCAGAAAGCGGCGATGATGCTCGGGCTCGGGACCGATGCCGTCGTCGCTGTCGAGACAGACGCGAACTCTCGAATGAAGCCGAGCGCACTGAAGCGGGCGGTCGAACGGGCTGCACGAGACGGCTACATGCCCTTCTGTGTCGTTGCGACCGCTGGCACGACCACGACCGGGAATATCGATCCGCTACCGGAGCTTGGTGATATCGCCGACGAACACGACTTGTGGTTCCACGTTGATGCGGCCTACGGTGGTGCCCTCGTCTTCTCTGAGGCTGAGCGTGGGCGACTCGATGGAATCGAGATCGCGGACTCAGTCACATTCAATCCCCAGAAGTGGTGTTACGTCGCCAAGACCTGCGCAATGGCACTCTTCACAGATGTTGACGTGTTACAGGAGGACTTTCGCGTGGGGGCGCCGTACATGCGTGGCGACGACGCGGTCCCCAATCTCGGCGAACTCAGCGTTCAGGGCACCCGCCGGGCGGCAGTCCTGAAACTCTGGCTCACCTTCCAGCACCTCGGTCGCGCGGGACTCGAACAGTTGATCGACGAGAGCTACCGACTGACAGCACTGATTCGCAACCATGTCGCCGACCACGACGAGCTGGAACTGGCCAGCGAACCGGAGATGAACCTCGTCTGTTTTCGTGCCGCACCCGATTGGTGTCTACCGGACGAGCGAGACACGCTCAACGGGCGGCTTCAGCGGCAGTTGCTCTCCGAGCAGGACATCTTCGTTTCACTCCCGACGTATCGGGACAATCGGTGGCTCAGAGTCGTTCTGTTGAATCCATTCACCGACGAGACGACTCTCGACCAGCTGTTCGACGGCATTGACGCGTTTCTCGAGGCGGAACGACCGTAGCCTGCTGTCCGTTACTTCGTGACCGATACGCGCGCTGTATGTAGCATTGCATTCGCTAACTAATCAGAGTTTGTCAGTAACGACGTGACCGATACAGAGGATGTAGTCAGCAGTCAGTAACTATTGAGTTCACACTAACTCAGGTGGATCAGCAAGTCACTATCTCCGCGAACTTATTCGGTCTCAGCAATTGTTCGCTCTGTGGCATCGCTACTGCCAGTGTCGGTGGAAATGTGACCAGACAATTCCTCGGTAGCACAACTCGAACAGTAGTAGTTGTGATTCTCAGATACCGTCCACACTGGAATACCAGCGACAACGTATTCTTGCCGATATCGACGGTCAACTCCCGTTCTCAGACCAGATCCACAACTGACACACGACTCATGGCGATTCTCGGATGGCGAAAGGACTCTACTGTCGACAGTCTTGGCCTGACCGAACCGGGAGAGGTTATGACGTCGGTCAAGTCGGCGGCGAAAGCGTGGGTTGACAAAGATACCTGATGTGATGAACAGAAATGCCAATCCAAGAAGTAATAGTGGAACGATCATCTCATTTGTCCCGGCGTGTTGAATGACTCCACCGGTGCCACTCAAGAATGCCGCGGCTCCAAGTCCGATCAAGAGCCATCCGGCAATCCCGTACATCAAATCAGAGACCGTATCTGCGATTTCGACGCTGGAGGGCTTGGCTGACATTTCTGCAACGTTGATTTTGCGTGTAGTCTCCTAAAGATAACGTCTGTTACTGACCAACCCGATCGCAGCATGTCTGAACGAATCCATCTTCGTGATACGTGCGCTCTACTGAATCACCGTGCTATGCAGGGTGCGGATCAATCATTCGCAAACAATATTAGCACCAGGAATTGCAGAAATCGTTGAAACATGCTTCGAATATTAACGAAAATTCACCATTACCGACTCCCAATTCTCGGAGTGTGCGGGGCAACAATGACGATCGTATTTTCTAGCCCAAGCAGTACTCTGAGCACCGTTGGCCCACTCAGTTTAGATATGTTCTGGGTTTCTCTGGTTGTGTCTGGAACATTGATACTGTCTGTACTCGTTCTCGGTGAGTACAACCCAGAAGAATACGGGTTAGAGCCCGAGAAACGAAGCAAGTAGCACTTCTCTACTGACCGATTTGATTCACTGTAATCAGAAGGTGATGAGTGCAAGACACGCGCTGTGTATTCAGCAGACCGATTCTAACAGAATGTCGTTAGATCGCTGAGCGCCTGCTGAATATAGAGGATATAGTCATCACGGGAACTGTGTTATTTTCCCCAAATAAATCCTGAATTAGCCGATAGAATGTGCCTGCGGATTGAGTGCCGAGGATTCTGCCAGATCAGGGAGATATTCCAATAGCTGTGCGAGATTCACAGCACGCATCGGTCACTCAACTTTCTCGACACCGGTAATCTCGAACCGGGCACCACCATCGGCACTGTCGGTCACATGAATCTCCCAGCCGTGAGCCTCTACTATCTGTTTGACAATATTCAGTCCGAAGCCGACTCCCTCTTCGGATGTCGAGTACCCGGTCTCAAACACTTCGTCCCGGTTATCGTCAGAGATGCCGGACCCGTCGTCTTCTATATAAAATCCGGTGTCTACCTCACCAACGGTGATCGTCACGCCTTCGCCACCGTGGTCAACCGCATTTCGGAAAAGATTCTCAAACACCTCTGGTAATCGATCCGCATCTGCTTGTATTGATGATAGCCCCTCAATCTCAAGGGTAGCCTCGGTTGTGGAGGTCGTCTCCCAGCACCGAGCGACAATCGCCTCGAGGTCGACACTAGTCGTTTCACCGACGACTTTTCCTTGTCGAGCCAGCGCTAGTGAGTCCTCTATGAGCGCTTCCATACGTGTCAGGGCCTGTTGAACATCGGTTAGGTGTTCGCTGTCACACTCGCTAGCAGCCAGCTTCGTCCGCCCCTTTGCGACGTTCAACGGACTCCGGAGGTCGTGCGACACGATGCTGGTGAACTCATCGAGCCGGTCACGTTCCCGAACGAGTCGTTGTTCTTGTTGTTTTCGCTGTGTAACGTCACGCATTACCGCAAGAATACCCTCAATCGGGTCGCTGTCAGTGAAGTTCTGCCCACGGCTTTCGATCCACCGCCAGTCCCCATCCACGTCCCGTGCCCGAAACTCAACGGCGACAATCCCGTCGGGTTTGTCCTTCAGTCGAGCAAAGTGATCCATGAGTTTCTCGTGGTCGTCTGGGTGGATCTCTTCGGAGGGGTTCTCGCCAACAACATCCAGTGGCTCCCACTCGAGTAACGGCGACGGTGGGCTTTGGTACTTAACAGTCATCTCCTCGTCCATGATGACCAGCAACTCGGGAGAGTGCCTAACGAGTTGTTCGTACAGTCGGAGTTCCTTTTCTCGTTCTTTCTGAGCGGTGATGTCTTGGATTGCGCCTCGAAGTTTGATTATATCGTCACCGTCATGTATGCGTTCACCAGTAGTACGTACCCACTTTTCATCATTTTCTGCCGTGATCAATCGCAGTTCAAGATCGTACGGCTTGCCGTGGGTGCGGCAGTTTTCGATTGCTGTCTGAATTGTTGATTGGTCGTCAGGATGATAAAATTCGATCGCTGTTTCAACCGATGGGTCGGATTCTTCAGCAGGATCGAGATCGTGGATATTGTATGTTTCCTTCGTCCAACGCTGTTCGCCAGTTTCAAGATCTGCCTCCCACCCACCAACCTTAGCCAGTTGTTGCGTGTGTCGCAGTAGATCTCGGTTTCGTTCAAGCAGTTCCTTACGTTCGCTTCGGTCAGCAATGTCTGTGTAGATAGCAAACCCGCCTGAACCGTCATCATAGACCGCATTTTGGAGGAGGAATTTACGGAGTCCGTCTGTCGTCTGTCGAACCACCTCCCTCGAGTCAAGACTGCCGCCAGATTGGACATGTTCATTGATTTCTACGGCTTCGTCAGTTCGGTTATCAGGGACGATGTGTGTGTCAAGTGAATCGCCGATCATAGTCTCAGATTCGTACCCGAATGCGTTCTCAAATGCCGCATTAACCTGCCTGACGATTGGCTCATCGGCCTCGTACCGAACTTCTACAGCGGTTTGTGAGAGGTGGTCGAAAAGAGTCTTAAATCGCTTCTGCTCTGTTTTGATCTGTTGCTCGGCTTGTACCTTGCCGACAGAATTCAGAATGCGATTGGCCAGTAATTCGTACTGCTCATTTCCAGGCGATTTTTGTAGATAATCAGTGACTCCTGCGGAGATTGCGTCACTGGCGACGGTTTCGCTCCCTTTGCCAGTAAACAGAATAAACGGTAGATCAGGCCACTCCTCACGAACAGCTCGGAGGAACTCAACGCCGTTCTGCCCAGGCATCTCATAGTCGGAAATGACGCAATCAAATGTGGATTCAGCAAGACGATTCAGCCCCTCGCTCGCACTACTTACCGTTTCAGTGTCGAATCGGTCACTCTCTCGTTCAAGAAACGCTGTGGTCATTTCGGCGAAGTCCGGTTGGTCATCAACATGGAGGACACGGATTGTATCCTCGTGCTCTGCTCGGTCAGACATACTCAGAGTCATTTGATTCAGTTATAAAAAGAGTCAGTACAGCAGTTGCGATAACTGACCACATAGATATAGGCATCCTCTGTATCTCGCACACACTTTCTGATAGGGCGTAAGTCAATCAGTGATATGCGTCGGAATGTAAATCACCTGTCTTGACCAATCTACTCCGATCTAATATCGACCCGATTATTCAGTACTATGCCGACACAATCGTCGGATATCAAGCTTGTGTGTGGTGAGGGTTAGATTGAGGATCACGTTTGCCGTCACCACGTGGAAGTCGAATGGTTACGACGGTTCCGGAGCTGTCGGCGTCGAACGAAAGCGTACCGCCGAGTCGGATGACGATCCACTGGACCATCCAGATGCCCAGCCCCCGCCCATGGCGGAGCTGTGACTGTTCGACGGATCCAAGCACAGCGTACTCCTGTTCGGGGATACCTGGTCCTTCGTCTTCGATCGTAATCACAGCGTGTTCGGCGGATGCGCGAACTAAGATCCGAACGGGTGGCTCATCCATCTCGGCGTGTTTCATACCGTTGCTGACGAGTTCAGCCACAACGGTCCGGACGGCCTCACGATTGGTGTACAGCGTCACCGACTCCGCGTCGACGGTCACGGCCCCTCCGAAATCGTCGGCGACCCGATTTCCTACCTCTCGGGTAAGTGCTCCGATTTCGATCCGTTCCCGGTCGATGTGCTCCTGCGAGAGGAGTTGGTCCATCTCGGTGACGGTCTCGCTCGTCGCCGCGAGCTTTCTGGCCGAATTGGCGATCTGGTTACCACGTTCCGGCTGCTCGTCGAGGAGCTCCGCATGGGCACGGATCACGTCCACTTTATTACGGAGGTTGTGACGCAAGAGCCTCACGAGGACGTTTCTCCGTTGCTGGTTGCTCCGCCGTGCTGTAACGTCACGGAAGATGTAGATGTTCCCGGCCGTGTCACCGTTCGATCCCGTCATCGGGCTGTGTGTCACCTCGACCCATCGGCGGCCGTTTTCGGTCGTCAGTTCACGGTCGACAGGAGCATCGTGGAGTTCATCGGGTCCCACCCCGATGAGCGACTCGAAATCACGTCCGAAGGCGTCTCGAGACTGTGTCCCGAGAAACACCCGCCTCGCGGCTTCGTTCGTATAAATAATATTTCCACGCGTGTCCGTTACGATCACGGCTTCCGAAATTTCTCCGAGAACCACGCCGCGGGCCAACCGTGCCTGTTTCGTGGTGTCTTCGGCTGCTTCGGTGAACACGCTTACCGCTAATGGCACTCCAGCGCAGAGAGCGGTGGCCAAGATGAGATTCTGGACGACACTGTCTTGTAGGGGTGTGAGTGACGCCACGAACCCGATTATAACGAGACTGCTACCGCTGATTGGGAGTAGAACGCCTTGCCACAGAGGGACTAATTTACGCTTGAGTGTCGCCTGTGAGAGCAGAAAGGTTCCCGCGACACTCCCGTACGTTGCCGAGACGTTGATGACGGCCGCCGAGGCGTTCTGGATCACTGTCACTGGTAGTTGCGTTGCGAACACCAAGCCGACAGCCGTCCCGGTGCCACCGAACAATCGCCTGCACGTGAGTTCTGGACCGCGACCGGTGTGTTCGACTGCGAACCACAACCAGGCCATCGACGCCCCGAACAGGGCGACTCTCACACCGCTGAACAGCGTCTCGATATCAGCGACTCCCAGACGGACGGCCACGTCAAGGGCGGCGACCACGGCGAGACATCCGGCAGTGATACCGAGACCGGTCGTCCCGAGTTCCGGCCGACGGGCGACGGCCGTGATTCCGGCTGTTACTAGGCCCACGACGAGCAGGGCATCGACCACGGCAAACGGATCAATCATCGCTCCCTCTCAAACCGGTCTTGCGTGCGGGAAGCGCCAAGCGGAGATGCTCCCAAGGGGTTCCGTCGATATCCACGCTTCCGCCAGCATCGGTGGCAATCAACGAGAGCAGCTTTGCTGCGGGATGCTCCGCGGTCGGTTCTGACACTGGATCGGCGTCCTCGTCGCGAGACTCGGTTCGTATATCGACGTATACGACTCCATCGTACCCGTGATCGTCGGCTGCTATGGCGGTCCGTCGTGGACCCAACTGGCGGTTCGATTCGTCCGAATCGGATCCAGTTCTCGACTCGGTGCCCGCGACCGATCCGCTGTTTGCGCCCCGCTCTCCGATGTCGGTCTCAAACGAGATGGTCACCGAACGGTTTCGGATCGTGACAGCGTCGAAAACGGCCGCGAACCCCGCAATCACGAGCGACTGTGGGACTGCAACAGTGTACGACTCGCCAGCTGCCTGGACGGTGTGCTCGTCTGCCTGTATCGAACTGTGCGTCGTGGCGGCCCGCACCCCTGACAGGAGGTCGCTTGAGGCTTCCAAGGAAGTCTCCGCGAGCGCTTGTTTCATTTCTCTTGCACGCTTCCCCACTGCGAGAAGGAGGTCACCACGTGTGCGGATTCGTTCACCCATAGCCTCGGGGTCGCCCCGCGTGTCACTCGGAGCGACTCCGGACGCGTTACGACTGTCCTGTTTTTCAACCGACGATGCGAGCCGTGCGATTTCGTTGAGCTGGCCTCCGATCACTTCGGAGAGAAAGTCGGTCAGCATGCGCGTTTGTCGCTCGCGGAGCCGCTGGTCGGTCGCGTCTCTGAACAGCAGTACCGTGCCGAGGGGAGCGCCGTCGGTATCGCTAATGGTCTCGGAAATGACGGTCAGGACTCCATCGCTCACCCGAATCAGTTGTCGTTCCTCGTGTGCTCGCACCGCATCGTCGAAGATACGTCGGACGGGCCGTCCGACCACGGCCGGTTGCTCGCAGCCGAACGTGTCCTCGGCGGCAGTGTTGAGATCGACCACCCTGTCCTTACGATCAATCGCCACGACCGGTTCCGACAACTCATCGACGATACGACTCTGGACTACCGGGCGGGCAACCGGAAGCTGTTCCAACGGCCGGTACCAGCGCAGCGTGATCAAGAGCCCCCCGCCTGCAAGGAGCAGGACGATAGGAAAGATCCGCTCCGAGTGGGCAAATACCGACGACAGGATCGGAGCCAGGGCCAACACGAGAAGTGACACAGCCGGTAGGAGCCCCTGTCCATACGGCATGGCGTCTCGAGAGATTGCCGCCCAGAGAAGGATGGCGGCAGCGATAGCGTACAGCGGAGTAAGGACTCCGGAGACGAGTCCGATTACGCGCTGAGTGAGGATACCTGCCTGCGATGTCGTCTCGACACCCAGTTCGAACGGGAGGAAACTTACTACCAGCAGTATAATTGGCAGCGATATCAAGAGCGTTCGAACCGACCGCGTGAGCCACTGGCCGCGCCCGGTAAACCTGATAGCGAACAGGAACGCGAAAACAGCGACGAACCCGGAGGTGTTGTACAACGTGACGATCCAAAGTCCCTGATACCGTGCCGGGTAGACGAACATAATTAAGAAAGCGATACTACCGAGCGTGAGCAAACCCCCGACAGTAGCTAGCGCTCTGGCTCCGGGCCTGCTTCGTCGATTCCACGCCGATCGAGTGAGCGCAGTTGCGATCAACAAAGCGGCGGCACCAAGTAGTGAGTGGGAGGAAGAAATCCCGTAAGGTGACATACAGCTACTGATTGGTTGTGATAGGTCGTGGATATAATTTCGGACGCATCATCGGTAATCGGGCGTCGGACGCAAATGGGATGCGATTTTCGGGTGGTTGTATCCGACCCCGTCCCTCGCAGCGACGTGGCTTGAGCGTGCAGTCTTGCAGGCTTCATCTCTCCCGACCGGTGAGACGGTCACAGTCGCTCGGTCGCGGGGGACGCGTTCGGAGACGCGTTGTCCAAGACCGACGAACGGTGTAAGCCGCGCCTGAACTGACGTTCGTGTCATTTGTTGATGAGCCTTCCTGTCACAACGTACACCTACCAACCCGCCACTCCGGCTCAAGCCGTTTTTGAACGCTCAGAACGCGACAGCAGAGAGCAATGGTGGGTCAGACCTAAAGCGGATTCGGCAGATCGAAACGCCGGAGGAGGAGTTCGCCACCAGTCGTGACGACCAGAACACCGAGACACGGTGGCAGCAGTCCAACGACCCACACAAGAAGGGCGAACAGCCCGCCAGACTCACCGCCCACCAAGAGGACAAACTCGCCGAGAGCCCACGTCACGCCGAACAACCAGATGAGCGGCGTCCACATTTTGTGGTTGACCAACAGGTACACCGGAAGCACGAACTGACCCGCGATTACGATTGCAAACACGACCAGCACGGGAACGACGGCGGGCGCATCTCCGACCGGATCGAACGCGAACCGCCAGAACACCAGCCGAACCCCTGCCCATAGACCGAGCATAGTTGTCGCGTATGTCGCTCCACCGCCGACAAGCAGTTGACGTCTCGTCGAGAACCGCCGACCAACAACCGCTAAAGCGACAACCCCAACCGCAACCACCACTGCGACGCCTGTCGTCAGCGTCGGATCGAACGCGTGACGTGGCGTGAGCTGTCCCAGAACTGACCCGTTCCACGCGGGTATCTCCGGCCACAGTGTCGCGTCCGTTCCCATCATCCAGAGTTGCCACAGGAGTAGTGAAACACTCGTCTCTGTGTCCAACCAGTGAGTTCGGTTGGTAAATTCAACGCGCATATTCATCGGATCACTATCCCACCGTTGCCACTATCTCGAGGACGACGGGTGTCAGAATAAGTATTGCAAAAGCGCCGAAAATTAACCCGAATAGCAACAGAAATCCTCCTCGACCGGCTTTCCTCAACGCGGTGTTTCCTGAATCGTCGTTCATCACCGTGAGGTGAGCTTCCTCGGACATCATAACTGCATCCACATCTGTGACTGCTTTCGCTGGTACTGGGGTAGCTTTCCCAACAACCGTGATTTTCTCGCCAACGCCGAGCGTTCCTTCACTCACCTCGATGGGTTTCGTGGTGTCGCCCAAGACCGATGTGTATACTGATGGTTCCACCTCCAGCCTGTCATCAGCAAGTTTTTGTTCGATTGACTTTTTTGTACTTGGTGTTTTCATCGTAGTATTCAGCGACAAGCTCTCTTTGTCGGGATCAACGAGGATATCGGTGACTCCGTCAGAAATAATGAATGACTTATAATTAGTGGCAGAGTCAATTCGTGTCCGACCGCTATCCTGTACTACTTTGCGGATATCATACTCGTAAGCGACGCACTCATCACATAGTATCGGTGACACAAATGCATCGTCAGGCTGGGCTGGACGAGCGCGACCCTGGATTTGAACCAATTCACTGGCTCCGATAGCCTCATCGATTGGCATTGAATCCGTGGCTTCTATACCCCACCAATCTTTTATCGCTTTGACCCCGCTGGTCGTCGCGTACAATGCTGCCCAAGCCGCTACGGTTCCAGCCAACAGCTTAGGCAAAAATCCATCAACGGTCAGTACAGCCTCCCCAGACAACGATATAAACGCAAGGAAACGTCCCACAAATATATTCCATGCTTCTGTACCCAGCCAAATGGACATATCGATTGGGCACTTATCGGGTTGTCATCCGTTCTACTCGCTGACTGAACAGGGAGCAATATTCTCGTACACTGATGCGAACACCTGCAGTGTGAGTACTCGGAATCCTGAGCCGAGTGATTACTAACTAAGTTTTCCGTGTCGGCTACGACGGTGCTGACAGGAAACATACACATTTGTTGCCCTCATGCGAGATACGCGCGTTGGGCCTTGTTTAGACGCGGTGTCGATCGGACGAAACGGTCGGTATCCGAAGCACGGAGTTGGACAGAGAGGCTGTCGTAGACTGATTCTGTTCAGCCAACACGCACGCTAACTCACGTAACCGAGAGCGTCTAAACAAGGCTGCAGGCGACAATAACAGCGAACACCCAGGTTCATAACTATATCGGATCAATACTCCGCGATCGGGAACTACTGGGAGAGGGAGTCTTTCTATCGATTGAGCGGATTGCCGCTAACGAAATAGAAGGTGACGTACAGGAAGAGGAGTTTGAGCGAGCAGTACCGATTGCAACGGTCGTGAAGCAACGATATGTATATGATGAGGATGGGGAGTTAGTCACGCGGAATCCAGTCGATCTCAGCACGCTACGCGAACCGCTGCCTCGGACCGTTGGCGCTGAGGTGTCGTTTGAGTCGGATCGGTACACAGCCGTTCTCCCGGTCGTCGTTCACAGATACCGGGAGCGTCCCGATCACGGATGAGTACATTTACTGAGATAGCCAAAGTCAGACTGACGGTTTCGTTTTCGAGGCGCGTATCCTATAGTGCCTGATCACGGCTACGTGCGAGATACGCGCATTCCATCTTGTATACCAGGACGAATACCACTCTTCTCTGGTAGTTTCTTCATCGATCAGTTCGCAGGTCTACTGAACAGCTGGTTCGCTGACTTCAGCGTGAAAGAAATGGGGATGTCGTGCTGAACTCACCCTCTGAGTCGGTCACACCGTTACTGACAGACTGTGAATAGGTAGAAGAGCGAACAGAGCGACTCTCTCCGACTCCTCAGTTACCTAATCTCGGGAAGTGTATACTACGAGTTCCACGTTATAGCCTGCGTTGAGGCAGTCAAACACTAACTGATTCGGACTTGAAGTACCTGTATGGTCTCCATCCCGCGACTCGCAGTTTCCCCTTTCAACTGCCTTACCCAACTCCCACGTGGCGGAGATCGTGACGTTGGTGCGGGGTACGTGATGGCACTGACGGCAGTCGGCGTCACAACTCTCTACTATCTCTTTGTCGGGGTTGGGATCCTACTGATTGGGGTGGGTTTTGGTGGTGAGTCGTTCTTCACCAACGCTGCAGTCGGGCTCCTGTCCGGTGCTCTCAGTCTTTCCGCCGTCGTCGCCCCACTGTTGTTTGTCACCGGTATCGTGGCCTGGCGAGTCGTCCCCCCGTCACAGCGCTATAGTGGTGCGATAGGTGGTCTGCTGGCGATGGCGTTGGCCTATCTCGTCGCCGGCGCATTGGTAGTTGGACTCGCCGCGGTCTCCGCCGTCGCCACCGGCAGTCCCCTCGTCGACTCCGTCATCGGCAGCAGTAGTATCATTGTTGTTGCGTTCCTCGCTTCGTCGTGGATTGCGTTGCCGGCCAGCATCCTCACTGGGACGCTATACGAACGCGCTCGCTCGGCTGCCAAGTGAACTCTGTTCGGAACCCCGAGTGTAACGGAGGGAATTTTTGTCGGTGACCCTCACTGCCCTGTATGGTCGTTCCATTGGAGATGGGGTGGCGGCACCTGTTGTTTGAGAATTGGCCGGTCGATCCGGAACTGATGGACGCCCATCTCCCGGCGTCACTCACCGCAGACTGCCACGACGGGAGCGCGTGGCTCTCGGTGATCCCGTTCACGAACGTTGCTGTCCGACCAAAAGGCGTCCCGCGACCGCTCGGCGTGCAGCTCCCAGAGATCAACGTCCGGACGTACGTCACCCACGACGGCGTGCCAAGCGTCTACTTCTTCAGCCTCGACGCACAGGGACTCACCAGCGTTACCGGCGCCCGGCTGTTCCATCACCTGCCGTATTACTACGCCCGAATCTCGCTTGAGATGAACGACGGCCGGGTCCGGTTCGAGAGCCGGCGCCACCATCCTGGTGCCCGCCCCGGCCGCTACGAGGGCACCTACTGGCCGACCGGCGAACCGTTCGACGCGCCCACCAACCCGCTGGCGGAGTTCCTCGTCGAGCGTTACCGATTCTACACCGAAGCGCCTGACGGGTCTCTCCGCTACACTGATGTCGATCACAACACATGGACGCTGTACCCGGCCGACGCAACCGTCGAAACCGATACACTATTGCGGGCCGGTGGCTTCGCCCGCCCAGACACAGAACCGGTGTACTACTACAGTCCTGGGCTCGATGTCATCGCGTCTCCAAGCAAACGACTGCGAGCGGACACAGGATGACCGCTGAGACAGACGCCGATACGAGGAACAGAAATCAAGAGCCTTGTTTAGACGCGGTGGAGATCGTCCGCTACGGCCGATGTCTACACAGCGAGAGCTGGTCGAGAGGCGCTCAGGGACTGGTTCTGTTCGCCCTGCGTAGCCACTAACCGAGGCGTTCAGGAGCGTCTAAACAAGGCCGAAATCAAGCATGTAGCCAACGCAGTGCCACATACAAGACGCATATTTCAGCACACCGCACACCGAGAAGGGGATCACCTGATTCAGTCAGTACATCCTGTGTATCGAACGATTCAGTGTATCACTGCTCGCCAGAAAGTCCGTGACCGATACGCGCGTTGTATCTCGCACGACTATCGGGACATTTCGTTGAGCTGGTAGAATCTTCAACGCTCGATACGCAGTTCTCATCGACTGGCGGTTTCAGGCGATAACATATCTGAAGAATAGGATTTCAACAGAGCCACAATTACCGGTATATTGTAGTGAGACAGTCTCTAACAGTAGTTATACTCATGAACAGGACGGCTGTTGCCATCGGGGCCGCAGAAGTCCTCGGGGCGGTCGCCCTTGTCATTACGACGTTCACGGTTCCCGCTTTTGCCGATATGGCGCTCGCTTGGCGGATTCTCGCCGTGTTCATGGCCACCGAAGGTGGTAACAGGCTATCGAATGCCCTGAACGTCTGAATTACTGGTACGGAGAGTATTCCTCCATCGTTTACCGACAGTTCAGCGCTGACTAGCGCCCTGTATTCAGCACGGCTCTAAGAGCATATCACCGGTTGAAGATTGCAACAGACCAAGGCAGGGGTAATTAATAGCGATTAGAGAACCGGGCTCAAAGGAGGGCCGAAGCGATAGGGGGGCAAGCAACCGATGGGATCGAGCGGGGAGATCGATCCAACCGGGGCAAGAGTTTGGAGGGGGGCTACCAAGCAACCGGATACTGTGACAACCGCCTCCGGTCGGCGGCTATGTACTCCTTGAGGCGGAAGTATCAAGAAGGGTATTCCACTGTCTCAGTCTGAGAAACACCGCGACGTCTCTCACCACTGAGGCTTCTCTACTGAATGATTCCGACCAGCCGGTGAATCACCTCGGGGTCAAGCCCCATGGTATTCGTCTCAACCGCCGATAAGACTCGTCGTGTCGGGAGTGTTAAGTTGCGTCCAAATGACTCCCCAGCGGATGGTCCCCGAGCTGGTGGTCGACGCCCGCGAAGTGTACTCGTTGCTCGACGACGAGTACGCCAGGCGGATCCTCATCGAGACATATGAGGAGACGCGCTCGGCGAGTGCGCTCTGTGACGCCTGTGACGCGTCAGAGGCGACGGTATATCGGCGGCTCGAACGGCTCCAACAGCAGGATCTCGTCGAGAGCGTCCAAGAGATCGACCCCGACGAGGGGCCTCACGAAGTGTACGCCGCACGGCTCGATCACGTCTCGATCGATCTGACCGCAGCGGGCTTCGAGGTCGACGTCGAGTACGTCGACGAAACGGCCGCCGACCGACTGACCAGACTGTACGAGGAACTCTCCGGATGATGCTGTTCCGTCTCACCGTGGCACGACTGGCCGAAGCCGAACAGTCGGCGCTTCCCTTACAAGTGGAGGTCGTCGGCGACAACGCCGCGTTAGCGGCCGTCACGATCGCCGCGTTCTTCCTCTCCGTCGTCCTCGCGGTGTTTGTCACGTACCGCTTCGCACGCGGGTACCTACGGACGCGTCGGCGTCCGCTGTTGTATCTCACAATCGGACTGCTGTTGTTAGCTCCGCTCCCGATGTTCCTTCGGTTGGCGTTCGGCAACGTGGACTCGGTGACGGGTACCGAACGGACGATTCTGGTGACGGCGAGCAAGTTCTGCGGGCTGCTCGTCATCCTCGGGGTGGTATACCGATGACGTTGCCCGTGATCGCGACGGCGGGCGGGATTGCGACCGCCTGTCTCGGAGCGTACGTCGGGTATCTCGCGTACGACGGTCACCGGCGCAACGAGAGCCAGACGATGCTGTTGCTGGCAGTTGGCGTCGTCTGCATCGCCGTGGTACCGTACGGGATCAGTTACGTCCTGACACCCCTGCTTTCGCTCTCGGACGCGGTGACCGTCCTCGGTGTCACGGTGGCCCACCTGGCGGGACTCGGAGCGTTGGCACGGTCGGTGACGTCGTAACGTCTGGGGCTTGGGGTACCAGTTTTCGTATTTATATTTTTGGGAGCGTTGCCCGCGCTGTAGCGCTCAGTATTTTATACGTGGGTCTCGCCACAAGGTAGAGTCGCAACATGAGCGAACCCGCTTGGTCCCCAAGTTCACCGATCGACGCGCTCGCACAGTTCGTCGGTGTGCCGTTTCAGCGGCAGACGTATCGCAACCTCGCGTACCTCCTGTTAGCGTTCCCGCTCGGGATCGCGTACTTCACGGTGATCACGACCGGGCTCTCGACCGGTCTCAGTCTCGTGGTGACGCTAATCGGCATCCCGATCATCGTCGCGACGCTCGTGGTGACGCTCGGCATCGGCTCCTTCGAGGCCCACTTGGCCGAATGGCTCCTCGACGTGGAGGTCAATCGGTCGGCGCCGAACGTCGAGTTAGATTTCGGATCGGTCGACGAGGTCATCGAGACGACGAAACGCGTCGTCACGACCCCGGCGACGTGGACCGGGCTGCTACTCGTCGGGCTGAAGTTCGTGTTCGGCGTCGTCGCCTTCACGGCCGTCGTCACTGCGGGTGCGATATCGGTGACGCTACTGTCGCTCCCGATACTGTACGACGCGCCGGGCATGACCTACACGCTCGGACCGTACGTCGTCGATACGCTCGGCGAAGCGGTGGTCGGCGCGGGCTGTGGCGTCGTTCTCGTCATCGTATCGCTCCACCTGCTCAACGGGCTGGCCCGGTTCGGCGGCTTCCTCACGAACGCGCTACTCGGGGGTTCGAAGACGTCGGTGACAGCTGGTGCCGATGCTTGACCGCAACACGGTAGACGCCGATACCTCTCGGCGGAGAGTGCTCGGCGTGGCCGGCGCCGCAATCGCGAGCACGCTCGCCGGCTGCGGGTCGGTCGTCCGGATCGAACGCGACGGAACGACCGACGAGCGGACGGTCGACCCGCCGACGGACGCGACGCTCGCGGTAGTCGATGCGACGGACGCGATCGCCTTCACGGCCGAACCGCGCGATGACGTCAAGATCATCGCCGAGAAGGAGGCGTTTGGTGGCGTTTCGCTCGACGAACTGACGGTCGACGTGGAAACGACTGCTGACCGCGTCGAGATCACTACTGACAAGCCGGACGTTATCGGTCTCGGCGGAGCAAGCGTGTCTTTGGAACTGTATGTGCCCGAGGAGATGGCTGTTGATCGGCTCCAGACCGCTGACGGGGCGGTGACGGCACAGGGAGTCCCGGACGGTGCCGCGCTCCGCACCCGAGACGGCGCGATTCAGATCACTGACGCTCGGGGCGACGTCACAGCAGAGACGAGCGACGGAGACATCTCCGTCGACGGGACGGACGGTACGCTCTCGGCGGCCACGCAGGACGGGTCGATACAGGTGCGGGACCCGGCGCGTGTCGGCGAGATCAGCACCCGAGACGGGAACGTTGCGACTGACGTCCCGGCTGTGGCCGATGACGCCGAGGTCGTGTCGTCGGACGGCAACTTGGTCCTGCGGATAGGAGAGACGCTCGATACGGTACTCACGGCAGCCACGGCCGACGGTGAAATACTCGTCAGCGACGTGACCTCCGGGGTGCAGATCCGGAGTCAGACGGAGTCCCAACTGGAGGCGGTCGTCGGCGACGGTACCACGCCGCTACGGGCGCATACCAACGACGGAGACGTCTTGCTTCGGGCCTGACCAGCGCCGGAGCGGTTCTCCCCGACGACAAGACGGGATTTATACACGATGACACACCAAACGTTCCGTTGATGGCTCTCTCGGACCCGGTATCGGACGTCTCGACCACCCTCCCCTCAGTTCGACAGGTGGTGTTAGTTCCGTTTCGACGCCGGACGTATGGGGTGATATTGTATCTCGCCCTCGCGTTCCCGCTCGGAATCGGGTACTTCGTTGGCACCGTTGTCGGGCTGTCACTCGGAATCAGCCTGTCAGTGCTCTTGATCGGCCTGCCGATTCTCGCAGCGACGTTAGGCGGTGTCGTGGTTGTCGCCGCCGCCGAACGTGTTGTAGCGCGGCGGTTGCTCGGCGCCGATATCCCTGCCCCGTCGTGGGGGCTTTCGGAAGCGTCTCGACTGCGTGACCAGGTACTGACGGTGCTGACGAATCCCGTTTTGTGGGGGTCGCTTATTTTCGTACTCTCGAAGCTGGCTATCGGTGTCGCCGCTTTCACGGTCATCGTGGTCGTCCTTTCCGTCGGACTGTCGCTGCTCGGAGCCCCGCTGTACTACGATATGCCCGGTACCTCAGTCGGAGTCTTCCTGCCTGAACCGATTCAGCGGGAACTCTCGCTCGTCGTCCCTTGGGAACAGTTCGAGGTCGGGATCTCGTTCATCGTTCGTCTCACGTCGTGGGAAGTTTCGACGCTTCCGGGAGCACTACTGCTGTCGGTACTCGGGGTATTCGTTCTGCTGCTCGGGATGAATATCCTAACCGCAGGGGGGTGGATCTGCGCACGCTGGGCAGAGTTAACGCTCAGTCCCGGGAAAACAGCGAGATAACTCTCGGCGTGCGGGCGTTCACAGCGACCTTGCAGTTGGCAATAGTTTTGTGTACCGAGCGAACATATTGCCTAAATTGGTTTTTCTTCAATGAGCAACGTCTCACAACAGTATCGGATCGGTGTCGTCGGAGACGCCGCGATCGGGAGCCTCCTCCGCTCCATCGATCCCGACTCCTTCTCGGTAGAGGTAGTATCCCTGTCGTCGTCTGCCGATACCGCCCAGCTTTCCGGCCTCGACGCCGTCGTCGTTCAGCAGGGCCTCCCGTCGGCGTCGTGGGGATCGGTTATCGACCGGCTCGCGGACGAAATATCGCCGCTTCCCGTCGTTGCGGTTACCACGGATACGGGCGGCGTTGAGACGGCGATCCGGGGCGGTGCGACGGCCCATGTTCCGCGGTCACTGATCTTGTCGAGCCCGAAGGTGGCGGCTGAGCGGCTGAAAACGATCGCTGATCGGGAACGGGCGGATGAGCGCAGAGAGACGGAGGACGACGCGACGACTCCGGAACTGACACAGGGAGAGTACCGCAGTCGTGACTACGAGCAGATATTCGACGGCGTGAACGACGCCATCGTCGTGTTCGACCCGAAAAACCGTGAGTTCGCAGACGTCAACGAATCCTATCACGAGCTACTCGGATACGACGACATCGAGACGATTCGCGAGCTTGGTATTGACGGGCTCAGCGTCTCGGCGGAGGGGTACACAGCAGACCGCGGATGGGAGCTTATCAAGGAGGTCGCGGAAACCGATGAGTCGGTGACAGTCGAGTGGCGTGGCCGGACGCGAATCGGGGAGAAAGTATGGTTAGAAGCGACGTTAGCGCCGGCGATGATCGGCGGGAAACCCCGTGTGCTCTCCATTCAGCGGGACATTACGCAACGGAAACGACGGGAACGCGAGTACGAGCAGATATTCAACGGGGTGAACGACGCGATCGCCGTTCACGACCCGGAAACCGGAGAGCTGTGTAGAGTCAACGAGACGCAGTGTTCGATAACGGGGTACGACCGTGAGACGCTCTTAGAGCGGGGTGCGAAGGGGATCACGGTAGCGACTGAATCGTTTGACCCCAAGCGGATACCACGAATTATCGAGCGAGTAGCGGAGGGGGACGACGTTGAGCCGTACGAGCAAGCCATCGAGACGGCGGACGGCGAGCGTCGGTGGCTAGAGGTCAATCCGACCAGCGCGGTTATCGACGGCGAGGAACGGTTCCTCGCCATCTCACGAGATATCACCGAACGCCGTAGGCGGCAGCGCCGCCTCGAAACCGAGCGAGACAGGCGGTCTATTCTCTTCGAAAACACGCCCGATCCGATTATGACCGTCGAGTTCGTCGACGGAGAGCCGTATATCACCGAGGTCAACTCAGCGTTTGAGACCGATTTCGGCGTCAACGACGAAACGGCAGCAGACCGGCCGATAGCCGACGTTGTGGTCCCCGACTCTGAACGGGAAGGGTATGATGCGATCCGCCGACAGGTTATCGACGGCGAGCCGGTGGAAACGGAAGTCCGACGGGAATCGGCGGACGGGGTCCGGGACTTCCTGCTTCGGGTGTTGCCGTTCGAGGTGGACGGTCGACGACACGCGTACGTCTGGTACACCGACATCACCGAACGGAAGCGTCGGGAACGGACGATCGAGGAGGAACGCGAAAAATACTCGACGCTGGTCGAGCAGAGTACCGACGGCGTGGTCGTCGTCAGGGACGGCGAATACGTCTTCGTCAACGAGCAGTTCACGGCGATGACTGGCCGGGAGGAGTCGGCGCTGCTCGGGATGCCGTTCCAGCGTGTGTTCACCGAAGGGTATCGCGATCTCGTCAGGGAACGCTACCAGCGGCGGGTAGCGGGAGAATCTCCGCCAGACCAGTACGATCTCGAAGTCGAACGACCCGACGGGACACGGCTGACGTTGGAGACGTCTGTGTCGCGTATTCAGCATGAAGGTTCGCCGGCAACCCTAGCGACGATTCGGGACGTGACTGAGCGCCGCCAGCGCGAACGAGCCGTCGAGCAGCTCCAGACGGCCACCGAACGCCTTCAGGGCGCAGAGACGGCGGACGCGGTGTACGAGATCGCCGTCGAGACGGCGAGTGACGTGCTCGATCTACCGATGGCGGCGTGTTGGCGTCTCGACGATGATCGGCGGCGGCTGGAGTACGCCGCCGGAACGAAGCCCGTCGAAGAGATGCCGATCGGTCCGGACTCATTTACGCGCGGTGACCGTGAGTACGAGCTCTTCGAGCGCGGGGAGGCGACGACGTATGATCCGAGCCGCCATCGTGACCACAACCCATTGACAGCCGCGGTCCTCGTCCCGCTCGGCGGCCGGGGGCTGCTGGCGGCGGGCCACGGGCACCGAGACGAGTACGCGTCGTACTTCGTCGACATTATGCAGGTGCTGGCAGGCCACGTCACCGGTGCGCTCGAGCGTGTCGCGAACTCTCGGCAGCTTCGGGAGAACCAACGCCGACTCGAGGCCATCGTCGACCGTATCGACGAGACCATTTTCCTCGCGCCGGCCGCTGAACTGACGGAGCCGGAGCCGGCCCCGGACTTCGTCAGCTCCGGATACGACCAGATTTGGGGGCGATCGCTCGATGAGCTCCAAAAGACGCACGAGGAGGGGTTTTTCGGGACGATCCACCCCGACGACTACGACGACTACATGGCGTTCGTCGAGCGGGTGAGCGGTGCCGTCGAGCAGGGCGACGCGGACCAGCGGTACACGAGGGAGTTCCGCATCGAACGACCGGACGGGGAGCGGAGATGGGTCCGCTCGGACTTCTATCCGACCGAGTGGGAGGATGGGCCTCCGCGGGTCGTCATCGTAAGCCGTGACGTCACGCAACAGAAGGAACGCGAGCGGTCGTTGGAGTCGTTCCACGATGCGACCGCGGAACTGACGACGGCTGAGACCGTGACCGAGGCCGGTACCGTCGCGACCGAGGCCACGGCAACGGTGTTCGATATGCCGGCGACCGCCGTGTACCACTACGGATCGTCGGCCGGGGAACTCGATCCGATTGCGACGGGCCCGAAGGCGCCGCCGCCGAGCGAGTTGGACTCGGTGACGGCCGCCGATACCGCTGTCTGGGAGGTGTTCGTCGACGAGACCATCCGACGGGTGGAGGCGGAGGCGGCGTCGGTGCTTCATATCGACAGTGACGACACCGTATTGCTGGTCCCGCTCGGCGGGA
This sequence comes from Halorubrum sp. Eb13, assembly GCF_002252895.1. Classification (NCBI taxonomy): domain Archaea; kingdom Methanobacteriati; phylum Methanobacteriota; class Halobacteria; order Halobacteriales; family Haloferacaceae; genus Halorubrum; species Halorubrum sp. Eb13. The sequence goes on from NZ_NHPE01000086.1 coordinate 198,590, forward strand.
ACGGTATCCTCGCCGTGTGGAGGGCCGATGAGGCGTTTGACACGGAGGCTGCGAGCATCGTCGCCGCGACGCTCGAGGCCGCGCTGAATCGGCTTCACGGGGAACGCAAACTGGAGGATCGGCGTGAGGAGCTGGCGAAACAGACGGAGCGTGCCGAACACCTGGAATCTATCACGGAGGTAACGAGCCGCGTCGAAGCCGCGATCACGACTCGCTCCTCTCAAGAGGGTATCCAGGAGGCCGTCTGTGAGGAGCTGGTGGAGACGGGTCCGTTTACCGCCGCGTGGGTCGCGACGGCCGAGGTGGGAACTGACCGACTGACGCCCCGGGCCGTCGTCGGCACGACGCGTGAAGACGTCGAAAGAGCGCTTGGGGGAGACCGTGATCGTTCGGATCTCCATCCGGCGAGAGACGCGTGGCAACGGGGCGAGTCGCGCGTAGTGACTGATCCCGCAGCGGGGGGTCGTCGGAGCGACTGGCGGCGCGACCTCTTGCGGGCGGGAGCGGGCGCAGTCTGTGCGGTTCCGCTCGCGTACGACGGTATCACCTATGGCATTTTGACCGTTATTGCCGACGAGACCGACGCGTTCGGTGATCGGGACAGAGACATCCTCTCACAGCTGGGCACCTCGATCGGGTACGCGATCACGGCCATCGAACGACGCCGCGCGCTGGAGTCGGACGACACGCTGGAGCTGGAGTTCCAAGGGAGTGACATGGATCTCCCGTTCGCTCGGCTCGCCCGGGAGTTCGAGTGTCCGGTCCGGCTCGAACGGACGGTCCGGCGGCAAAACGAGTCGATCAGCGTCTATTACACGCTCGAGTCGGACTCGCCGTCGAAGGTCGCCGAGCGGGCCGACGAGTTACTCCCCGGGTCGGTCACCGTCGTGTCCCGTGGCGGCGGGCAGACCGTCCTCGAACGTCGCGGCTCGTCGTGGTTCGGGTCCCCTATTCCTGAGTACGGTGGAGTCCTTCGTCACAGTCGAGCGACGCCGGAAGTCGTCAAGCTGATCGTCGAACTCCCGCGAGAAGCGGACACTCGCACGATCGTCGACCGCATTACCGATTCGTTCCCGGCGTTGGAGCTCACCGCACAGCGCCAGAACCGCCAGACAGAGGCGACACCGGGAGGGATCAGAAGTCGGCTCGAAGACCGATTGAGCGAACGACAGTACGAGGCGCTCAAGACGGGTCACGCGATGGGGTATTTCAACAGGCCGCGCGACAGCAGCGGGGAGGCCGTGGCGGACGCGCTCGGAATCACGCAGCCGACGGTGAACAAACACATCCGACTCGGCGAGCGCAAGGTGTTCGACCTGCTGTTCGGCGACACCGAGTCGGGGTAAGTCGCCCGTGCGTTTGACCCGAGGCGGGAGGCGTATACGAGTAATGGGTGTGACTCGACTCGAGCGACGGTCAGTCGATATCGCGACCAGGGGAATCGATGTAGCCAGCGAATCCGTCCTCATTCACGTCGAACGTAACGGCAGTGATCACGAGCTGGAACTCCTTTCTGTGGTTGCCGCCCGAGGCTAACTGTAGCCGTTCATCGACGAGGCCGGCGTCGGCTAAGCGGTTGAGGCGTCGATATACGGTTGGACGGGACATGCCGCAGTCTTCGGCCAGTGCCCGCGCAGGCTTCGGCTCCCCCTCGAGGGACGTGAGAATGTCGCACGTGTACTCATCACCGAACAGTGCGAGTAGCTCTTCCGCCGAGACTTCGGGGTTGCGATTCGCGTCGGTTCCGAGGGTCTCTGATCGTTCGTCTGGGTCGGTCGTTAGGAGGTGCGCCGTCATTAGAGACGACAACGACGCCGCTCTACCCAAGCGTACTGGTAGTCCGAACTGATTGGGGCGGAGTAACAGGGCTATTCATATTACCCGCCTTCCTCTCATACACAGAAACAGCGGTTGCCGATTTAGGGAGACCACCGTCCATCGGTTGTTATATGCTGTCGTCCAGACGGTCTGTGTGTTGTATCGGTCCAAGCGATCGGACGCCCGGATCCCTGCGTGACCGGCAATGAACGCCGGTGAGGAACGGTCGACACGAGCACCGCCCGTCGTATCGCGGCAGTATGACAACGGCGTCTCGGGAACACACCGCGACCGGGAGAAGGAGATACTGATAGCCGACACCGGCTTTTCAGCGCTCGTGACGGCAGGACTGCTCGACCGAGCCGGGTTCGATCCGCTGCTCGCTCCGTCCCCGAGCGACCGATCACCGCCGCGTGTGACCGTCATTTGGGAGCCCGGGTTGCGTGTCCTCGACCAGTTGGGGCTGCGGCAGTCGGTGGAGCGGTGTGGCACGCCGGTGACGGAACTCGATCGGACAAGCAGCGAGAAGTCGTGGGAGGCGGACGGGTCGACCGAGATCGCATTGGTCGCAATTAAACGAGATCAACTGCGGGCCCTGTTAGAGCAAGCCGTCCGTGGCCGTGTTCGAGAGACCAACAGAGCCGTGACGGCACTCGAGTCGGCCGCATCGGGAGTCCAAGCGACGTTCGATCACGAAGGGACAGAGTCGTTCGACGTCGCAGTGACGGCGGACCAGTCTCTCAGCGCCGATCAAACGGCGGAACCCGACGGACGCGTCCACACGTGGGAATGTCACCAATTCGAAACGACGTCGAGAGCGACCGAATCGTGGGGTCCCTCGGCGGCAACATTCTCGACTCCAACTGGTGACAGCACCTCCCTGCGGTTCGTTACGACGGCAGAGACTCCCGCTCGCGCGGCCGTATCAGCCGACGCTATCGCCGATCGGTTTAGTCACCTCAGTTCGCCGCCGGCTGACCTCAGACGTGTGCTCAAAAACGGCGGGTTCGAGTACCGCCGGGTACGGCTCGCGGCTCCGACATCCGTATCGACCGGACAGATCGGGCTTATTGGGCCGGCCGCGCGAACAGCCCTCCCCGGAACGCATCTCGGTCCCAGCACGGATATCGAAACGTCATGGTCGCTCGCAGCGGCGATCACGGACGCGTCCGGAACGATGACGGAGGCGCTTTCGTCGTACGAACAGCGTCGCCGAAAGCTCTCGGCCCGGTTCCGAACCTGGCTTGACGACGTACAAGCACCCGATCTGTCACTGTCACCGGAGCTTCGGCTCCTGTTTTTCGCTCGACATCTCGCGTTTAGTCACGTGACTGGAGCCGCTCATTCTTTTAAACATGGAATTGCTGCAGATCGTTGATAATGCATCACACATCTATCTGAATAGCCCCGTCTGGTGGTCGGTGGTAGTACACGTAGCCAGCAGGGATAGGGGAGAGAGCGATAATGAAGTGATACGATGGCAACGACTGCCGATTTGGCGACCGAATCATCACCGGACGGTGACAGTACGTCTGGGGATGGTTCCGAAGGGCCGCGGACGGCCGATTCGGCCCCGGTACTACTCGAGCTATTAGACAACGAACACACGCAGAATATACTGGAAGCACTCTGTCGGGGTCCCAAGCGTGGACGAGACCTGATAGACGCTTGCGAGGCGTCGCGGGCGACGGTCTACCGCCGGCTTGACCGCCTCGAAGCGGCCGGGCTTGTCGCGACCGAACTGTACGTCGACCCCGACGGACACCACTGTGAAACGTACCAAATACGGATGGACCGACTCCACGTGACAGTCGAATCGGGCACGGTGTCGGTCACGGTACGGTTAACGACCGAGGAACGACGGTGACCGCAGCAAACCATGATGAGACCAGACACCGTCTCCGGTCAAGAAGCGCTAGGTCGGTTTTATGCGAATGGTGTTCCTCACGACCATCCAAGCCAATGGACAATGGCGATCTGACACGAGACAATGAATAGTGCGTTACCACGACAGCCGCCGGTCGAACACGTACCGGAAGATCAAGTACGACTCTCTGTCACCGGAGACGAGTCCGCAGCTGTCTGGGAGCTGCTCTCCTCAACGACGGCGCGAGCGATCGTTGCCACGATTGAGGAAGAGCCCAAGCCGGCCTCGGAGATCGCCACGGCAGTCGGGACATCGCTTCAGAACACCTGCTATCATCTCGACCGCCTCGTCGATGGGGACCTCATCGAGCCCACCCAGACGTGGTACTCGAAAAAAGGGCGAGAGATGACCGTCTACGCGCTCCGAACTCGCGAACTCGTTATTCGATTCTGTGACTAGGAGGTTCTCGTTTTGCCCCGATCGATCAAAGTTCGATACGGCCATCGATCGCCAGTCCTGCCGTGAATCATAGATGTTCTACACTGAACTACCACTAGTTATTTAAAACCGAATTATATTCTTCATTCGGTCTGTTTATCTCGAATAATTTTAGATATTTTCTGAGTTGATGGGTTCTTCAGTGTTTAATATATTACATTTAGCGACAAACTGTTCCGGAGGAGAATATATTCAAAGAATAGAGATCAGCTTCAACGAGTGGTAACCGAACGGCTTCATCAACTCGGCTGGCATTGACATCGTCCTCCTCTTCAGGCGGAGGAATCCCGAGGTGGGGATATTACGGAAAATCGAGGAGAAAGCCCCGTGCTTTAGCGCGGGGATGAATCCGACAAACCCTCAACAACCGACATTATCAAGTAGCCCGGCGTCGTGCCGTGCGGCAAGCCAATCGCGTAAACTCTCAATCGGAAGACACGGGGTTGCTTCCCGCTGATACGGACGGTTCCACGCCCACCACCGGCAAACCCGGTGGGGAGTACGTGGTTAAGGTTCGTCCGCCGTCCTCACAGTAACCCTACCCGTCACTGGGGACGGTCGGCAACGACCGCGCACACGAGGGGGCGACAGCACATCAAAACACGCCCCGTTCGCGGTTGCACTCCGCCTTCGTCGGCGGAGTACGGTCGATGGCACGACCCGTGTCCGTCCACGTTCCAACCGTGGGTGGTTGCCAGGTATTCGGACGCTTCGGTCAAGCGGTATCGGGTACGGCACAAGCGGATACCGCGTCCCTCTCGGACGTTGAATACACCATACCCTCGTTTCGAGGGCCGACGTGTAGCGCACGAACTCGGTACCCTCCAGCGGGAGGGGAAGTTGCCTTCGGGGGCTGACGGAACGGCCCGACGCCCCACGAAGGAATGCTCGCGCTTCAGCGCGGGGAGGATGTCAAGGTTTGCAGTCTACCACCTCAGCCTGCGGTTAGAATCCGTAGGTGAGATCATACAGGTAGACACCGGCCTGTGCCAACCAGCCGGTACTCCTATCCACACCCAAACTAGGTGCCGTAACTAAATGCGTTCGCGAACATGACTCAGTCTTAACCAACACGCTTGCGGATGAAAGAATTTTGTTGGTTAAATATGATTGCAAGGGATTTCGGATTGACACACTTTGTCTCGATTGTATGGAGCCCGTGATCGAAGAGACACCCCTCTATCGATGTGTTCACGTTCTGTCGTGGGAGCCATGAGATAGGCGGGAAGAGGCGATCCGTCAGTGCCGCATTCACCGCTTGGTCGCAGGCATCGGTGCGATCCCAACGAACGCGACTGTCTACTCGTCGAACGTCGAGACACACACCCCTCTATCGATGTGTTCGATGTATTCACGGGGTGGGGGATAAACCTAGATCTTGCGTCGAGGAACTGCCACTTGACGGCGCCACGAAGTCGTATGAGCGGGATAGCCTCTATTAACAGTTCTCTATCCGTAGCTGAAATCGTCTTCTTCTCTTCTTCTTCTTTTACTACTAACACGATACACACACACCCCTCTATCGATGTGTTCGATGTGTTGCGCCCTTTGTGTTCTGTGGTTTATCAGACAACGTTTTCTATCCTACTATTCTATCGTCCAAACCCGTTCAAGAGGATGTTAAGCGTGTGGTTTCTACCGATCACCGGTAGATTGACCTGACGTAACGCAGATATCCCTCTGGACTCTTGTGCAAAACACATCGATAGAGGGGTGTGTGTCTTCGACCGTGTACTCACGAACACATCGTCACCGGCTACCGCCAGTTAACCCATTATCATGATTATCAAGCGGTTAATCCGGCATCACGGGTTTCACACGGCTAATCACACTTCGATAGAGGTGGGGGAACCTTTTTGATAGAGGCGGGTATCAATTGGCATATGGGTACTGACGACTCCGATGATCCCGCAGATACCCGGGGACCGTCGGAGGACGAGTTGACGGCTCAAGCTGAGCTGTCGAATGCGTCGCAGTCTGATCCTTCGCGACAGTCTTCATCCTCTCACGTCACAAATGGTAACTCACAATCTGAAGACGAGGCTGACTCCGAGGAGTCATCACAGTCGATCGAGGACATGCTCCTCGAGTTCGACGATCAGGACGGGCTGATTCGGGACCGAGCGCTACTCGATCCGAATTACGTTGTCGAAGAGGACCGCATCGTGGGTCGTGACGAGCAACTCCAAGAAGTCACCAAGATGCTTCGCGTTGCGCTCGGTGACAACCGCCCCCCCAATCTATTTCTCTACGGACCGTCCGGGACAGGCAAATCCCTCATCACAAAAGCTGTTTGCCATAACATCAGCCGTATCTGTGAAAGCCGCGACATCCGGTTTGGCACTATTGAAGTGAACTGCCAGGATTTGGATACGCTTGGTATCGCCGTGTATGAACTCGTTCAGCAGGCTGCCGATGCTGCAGGTGTCCCTATCGAGGTGCCTAAACACGGCGTGGCGACGAAAGAGAAGTGGGATGAGCTCTATCGGATCGTCAACGAGCACTTCGACTCTGTTGTGTTTGTCCTCGATGAACTGGATATGCTCGTCGGACGGCGAGACAAACAAGAGCCCGCGTTTTCACGACTGCTGTATCAGCTCTCCCGAGCTGGGGCAAACGATGAGTTGAACGCATACATTTCGGTCGTTGCGATCTCAAACGACACGAAGATGATGGAGTCTGTTGGGAGTCGCGCTGTCAGTTCGTTAACTCCTGAAGACGTCCATTTCGACGATTACGACGCGAACCAACTCCAAGCAATTCTTCGACGCCGTCAGGACGCGTTCCATGACGACGTTGTCGACGACGACGTGATCCCACTCGCAGCGGCATTCGCAGCACAGACGCATGGTGACGCCAGAAAGGCGATCGATCTCATGCGGGTCGCCGGCGAATTAGCTGAACGTGAAGGCGACACCCGCGTGCGCGAAAAGCACGTCCGTACCGCACAAGAAAAGGTCGAAAAGAATCGGGTGTTGGAGGTCGTTCGCGGCATTAGCACACAGAAGAAGCTCTGTCTGTACGCCACTGCGGCGGTTGCTTCCCACACTGACGGCGGGACCGCTAGGAGTACAACTGGCTATCGTGTGTATCAGTATCTGACCGACGCTATTGACGCCGATCAGTACCACCAGGAAACGTATGTGAATAAGATGAAAGAGCTCACGACGTATTCGCTGGTCGACTTCGAGCGGCGGAGTCACGGCCCCAGCTCCGGGATGTTTCTCGAGTTCCAGTTTGGAGAACGGCCAGAGACGATTCTTGAAACCCTTCGAGAGGACTCGCGTATTGAAGCGATTTCTGAGGATGAGGTCACCTCTGTCGTCAAAGCGCAGATCCGTAACCAGACGTAGTAGAGATTCCAGCCATATTGTAGTTAGCTGTCCGCTCCGCGCTCTTTTAGAGGGCCGTCTCTGTGTATCTGGCCGCCTCCCCCCTAATGAGTAGTTTCCATTAGTTTCCGCACACCCCTCTATCGATGTGTTCGATGTGTTTGCTACCAAGCCACGTTCTTTATCATTTCAGTTGACATTTCCTTACAATGCTACCTTTCCATTTGGTCTCGTATACACCCCTCTATCGATGTGTATTGGCTGTCTGTTATCGGGCCACAATTCTTATTTGAGTCACCTATCTGAGGCCAATTATTGCGTTTCTATTAGTCCCCGTATACACCCCTCTATCGATATGTAATTCGCTGTTAAACCCGCCAAAACGAATATATTCGGGAAAATAAATATTAGGCGGTAATCCGGCCCATCCAGTCTTGCTGAGTTAAGCGAACGACATCAAACCGCTAGATCAGAATACCGGTCAACGTGTTCATGAGAAGTAGTTCTTGTGGACACCCCTCTATCGATGTGTTCAGGAAATCGCATTCGGATACACCCTCCTATCGATGTGTAACGCAGAATCGGTGCCCCTCAAATATATCTACGTATCTGTGATCAAAACTAGCTGCTCCCCCCTCCGTCATCGAAGTGTAAATTCAGGGTCGACCGTCTTCCCGGCATTGATGTGAATATTGGTTCAGTCTCCGGCTTTTCTGATGTCATCGTTCGAATTTCATTTCCCATGGGCTGTTTTCACTCGACTTGTTACTCAGCTCATCTCTCACACGGTGTCCCCCGCTAAGGCTGTGCTATCCTACGGATTGTAGGTCTCTTCCAAAATACAAAATCAGCTTAGTAGCACTCTGTCGTCGGAATACGGCATATTTACAATTTGTACACGGTGTGTGTGGTGAGAATCTATCAGCGGATACACTCGTGATCAGGGGTGTGGTCTGTCTCAAATAGAAAAAGATGCTTCAACTGTGGAACTCTGTTCGACTGTTCGTGCGTGAACTACCCCACCCTACCGCTCGCCTGACGGCTCGCGCTTGAGGGTGGGGCTTCCTGTTTCTACGACGCGCTTTGCAGACACAGATGTATCTACAGGGAGCGCAGTCTCCACAGGCGCTGATTCGGAGTATCCCACTCCTACGTCTTCGAGGCCGCGAGAAAGAATGTTCCACGCCGCGTTCGCGTCTCTATCCGCCTCGAACCCACACGCCGGACAGGACTGTTCGCGCACCCACAGCGGCTTCTCTGTCGAAACGCCGCAGGACGCACACTCTTTCGTCGTCCCTCTTGGGTTGACGGCCACGAAGTGCGTGCCTTCGCGTTCGCACTTGTATTCGAGCAACGAGAGGAATGTCCCCCACGCCGCACCTGCCCGGTTCCGCGAGTTGCCCGGTAGTTCGACCAATCCCTTCGTGTCCAAGTTCTCGACCGCTACAAAGTCGTACTCGGTGGCGTAGTAGTTCGAGAGCTTGTGGAGGAAGTCTCGCCGCTTGTGCTTCAGGTCGGCGTGTCGTTCGGCCACAACTCGACGCTGTTTCTCCCAATTCGCAGACCCGTGCTGTTTCCGTGAGAGGTCACGCTGTGCGCGTTCCAACCGCTCGCGTTCGTCAGACAGGTCAAGCGATTTGACGACGGTCCCGTCGGTGTCGTGGGCGTACTTGAGAATCCCCACGTCGATACCGACGCACCGATCGGGAGTCTCCGGTTTCGCAGGTGGGTCGTCCGGGGTTTCGACGCCGAGGATAGCGTACCACTTGCCGGTCGGTTCCTGTTTGACCGTGACGGTCTTGATTTCGGCGTCGTCGGGGAGGTCGCGGTGGAAAGTGAGTTGGATTTCTCCGAGTTTCGAGAGCCACAGTCGGGTCCGACCGCCCGTGTTCTTGAGCTTGAAGCCGGATTGACTGTAGGTGAAACTGCGGTACTCGCCCGGCGCTTTCCACTTGAGCGTCCCGACGCGGTAGCCGTTCTCTTTGCGTCCGCGTAGCGTCGAGAGGTTGTCGTACAGCCGTTGAACGACTTTCTGAAGAACTTTCGAGTGGACTTGTTTCAGGTCGTTCCACCACTTTTTGAGACTCGGCAGGAGTTTCTGTTCGGAGTATGCCGACATGTCGTCTGCTCGGTTGAGTCGGTGAAGGAAGTGGTTGTAGACCTGCCTACAGGTATCGACAGTCCACGCTAGCTGCTCTTCAATCACGTCGGACGGTCGGAGCCGATACCTGTAGTTGTAGTTCATCGAGTGGTGTTACTCGTCGGGTTCGGTGGTCCGGACAACTTTCACGTCCGCACCACGCCAACCCTTTGGGACGAGGACGTGAGCGCTGTTACCAGTAGCTTTAGCCGTCCCGTCTATGACTTCGTGACCTTCGATTTCGTGTCTATCCATCACCTGTGTTTACACCATATTTCAACATGCAGATGACGGTGGGCCTGTGGGCCGAGCATCGAACGTGTTTACTACTCGTGCGGCGCTGTATCCGCTCCCTACTCGCTCGCTCCGCTCGCTCGTTGAGGAAGGGGCCTTAGCGCCTCAATTCAGGTAAAAACGGCTCTATCGACTATTAACGGCTTAATCTAATCTAAAATTTTTTCTCGTCCCACTGTTTTCACTCTGGATGAGGGGTGTGTGGTCATCACTTTTCCAAGTGCACCAAAATCAAATCGCACACGGGGTATGGGAACTCTATAATTGGACGTATTGGCCTCTCATTCGTCCGGATTGACTGGCTCTTTATATTTGGACGTGACTTTGTCCCCCTCTCTCCACTGCCAGTAGTAGTAGCGGTTGTCGTTGATCTCCTTGATCGTGATCGTGGCCTTCGACGGGACGTCGTCCGGAAGATCGTCCGGCCGCTCGTCGATCTCGTCGTCATCCGACTCCTCCTCAAGGCGGGCTTCGCGAGCTTTGTGGTCTGCCAGCTCCTGGGCGTAGCGTGCGACGTGCTGGAGTTGGTCCGGCGAGTAGCCGTTGAGTGTGTTGACGATATCTGTCGGGAGTTCCGCCGGTGGCGTCGGTGGCTCGTAAGACATCAGCGGTCGCCTCGTGTTAACCAACAGAGCGCGTATTGGCATAGATTTGTTGGTTAATCATCCCGTCACGGGCTAAAGAGTACGAATAGCAAACTATTCGGGAATAGAACGGGCCGTTAGACGTCGTCGGGGCGGGGCGCGTTGTCGTACTTGACCATTTTCTCGGGTTTGTCAGAGATGGTGTCGTAGATCTGCTCGAGCGTCTACTCCGCTGCGAGCAGGTTGTGCTCCTCCAAGAACTCCAGACCCTCTTCCGTGAGTTGATAAAACTTCCAGGGGTGACCTCGCGCTGATAGATTTTTGAATGTTGGATTCTTAACCATGTAGTTCCGGACGTACAACGGTATTCGCACTCGTAGGCCCATTCTTGATGGAAAAAGATGTCTACGCTCTTAATCGCCGAATTTCGCAACCTTCCCGCGATCGGTTTCGAAGTCGACGACCGTTTGACCCGTTTTGCCGATGAACACCCTCAGTTCGGCGAGTGGTTTCGATGGTATCGAATCCATTTCTGCAAAGCCAAACCAAGGAGAGACCGCAACAATAAGTTCCATTCCTCGTTCCCACCAGATACTCCTGAGATGGCGTTCTCAGGCGTTGGACGGCCGCTTATCCGTCGATCTGATTTAGAGCTTCGGTTGCAGCGTCACCGAGTTCGCCGGCTTCGATGTGTGAGCAGCGCTCTCGTACCATCTCTTCGGAGTTATCGAGATACCGGGCCGCCACCGTGTACCCGAACGCACGGACGAGGACCTCACCCATCCCGCGTCGACCACCGTGCGGAGCGAGATAGTCGTGTTTCGGATGGTCGATGTCAATTTCTGCAGATTCCGAGAGCCGCTGGAGAATCGACCTAGCGCCGTCAGTCGTGATCGACGGCGGCTGAATATTCTCATCAAGCGCCAGCAGCAGGTCGCGAGTATATTCTTCACGGTGTTCAGTAATTGCTTCTGGGCGTTCCCCTCGTTCGGCTAGCTCTTCCCGAACGAGCTCCGCAAGCGTCCGTTGGTCGAACGTCGGAAACACTGGCCACCGGTCCGTCGGCCGGTCCATCAGCTGGCGGTAGCTCCGCAGCGGCGAGAGCACCGGGTCGGGGAGACTCGCGGCGTCCCATTGCTGTTTTTTCCGATAGACGTCCATACTCCCGTCGTCAAGTGAGAGGTCCTCCCAGCGGACGCCGTGCCGGCGCGGGTCATTGGGGTCCCGGAGGAGTTCGCCGACGCGGACGGCGGTGTACGCGAGGACGAACACCAGAGCCCGGTCACGAGCCGTCTTTAGTGCCGCGTAGCGCGCTCGCTGCTTGTTGAGGCGGTCAGTACCCTGTGGGAGTGTCGTGTACGCCTCGACGGCGGCGCGGGCCCGTTCGTCGACGTGGCGGGTGAGGGCGTGGCGCTGTTCCGACGTCCAGGCCTGCTGGTCGCCGGGCTTGCGGCCGTCGTCCTCCGAGCGGGCGACCGAACTCAGCGACGAGGGCCGGTCGGCGACGCGGCGCGCCGTCGAAGAACTCCACGCCGTCGAGGATCGCTCTCGGTCCGCAACGGAGGCCGTCGGCCAGCTCGAAGACGGGATGGAGCGCATCGGCGTCACCACGGCGTGAGGCGAACAGCGACACGCTCGGCCGGGTCGGGATCCCCGTCCGGCGTCGCAGCCGAGAGCGTGAGGACCCAGTCGTCACCGGGCTCACCGTCGGTCGCTGGCCCGAGGGCGACCGTCCCCGCGAGGTCGTCGTCGACGTAGTACCACTCTGCGTCCCGATCGACGTGGTAGTGTCCGTCAGGTCGCGGCTCCTCGGGATCGATGTCGTCACCCCTCGTGTTTCTCCGTAGAGTCAGGCGTTCGCCTTCGGGCCCTGTCCGGACTTAGTCGTGAGCGGGAGGTCCGCGTTGATCTCGTCGTACCACACAACTGGGCGCTTTGCTCGGCCATTTTCCTCGAGTTCGACGAGGCCGTAGTCGGCCAGCTCGTTCACGTTCTCGAGGACCTCTGGCGGGTTCCGGTCAACGAGGCGTGCGAGCTCGCGGATGCTCTCCGGCTCGTGTTCGACGATCGCCTCCAAGAGCTCGAGGTTGGTCGAGCGGAAAACGCGACCGAACGTTTCGAGGTTCTCGATCGACAGCGTCGGCTCACTGGGGTCAACGTCCTCGCCAGCGTCGATCGCTTCGAGACGCTCTTCGAGGTCACTACGGTCGGCGGACTTGATCTGAACGTGGAGTGTCTGGGTCATGGGTGGTGGGGCGTGAGATGGTCGGTTGTGATTGGTCGCGGGTCTGTACGTCAGTCACCGTAGTTGAACGGGCTACCAGTCGTCGCGCTTCTCTTCTGGGAGCGCCGCCCGCCAGGCGCGGAAGATCTCCGCAAGGCCGGGGTAGTCGATCTCGAAGGTCTCACCGCCGAGGTGGAGTTCGTGGACGCCGTGGTGGTTGTCGAACCGGATGATCGGATCATCTGCACCGGCTTCGCCGTAGTGGTAGGCGTACTTGATCCCGTCCTCGAACCGGTCTGAGGTCGGGACCGAAAGCACGCGTATCCGCGCAACGGTGCCGTCGGCGTAGGCTTCAATCTCGTCTTCAAGTACGGTGACATCATCGCTCATCCACACACGTGTCGATGCACTCTGTTCCGATAAGCGTTAGGGTGAAACCTAACAAGAGCAAAGAAACAGATAGCATCCATGACGGCAACATCGAGCGATCGCTCTGTCAGCTGTGAGGCTATACTCAGATGTGGCTAATGCGGTACTACTCGTCATCGGAGTCGTCATCGACGAGACCTAGGAAACTGTCCGTTGCCTGTCTGAGCTACTGCCCGGCTGATACCCTTCTCGAACAGATTCTCGATTCCATCTTTGGACACTCCATTGAAAAATAGTAGAGTCCGGCAATTGAAGCGACACGAGTTAATCTTAACCATAATATTAATCTAAAATACTCTTTCTACGATGTCTGGTGATGCTAAGTGGAGCTCACGCGAGAAGAGCGTGAAATACTAGAGTCGAACAGTCCTCGAACGCAGCGGTTCGATCACCCGTCGTGGTCAATATACCCGGCTTCCCATTCAGTCCGAGCTTCGATCTCTCTAGTGCCCCGGCGAGTAGTGCTGTACTCGTTGGTCCGTCGGTCCCGCTGACTTTTTTCGATGAGTCCCTTCTCAACGAGCGTGTCGAGGTTGGGATAGAGCCGACCATGATGGATTTCCTTTTCTTAGTAGTCCTCGAGCTCGTCTTTGATCGCGAGCCCGTGGGGGTCGTCAAGTCCGGCAACTACGTACAGCAGATCGCGCTGAAAGCCAGTGAGATCGTACATGTCGCAATTTACTCATTCGAGTTTTGAAATACTACTGATCTGGTCCTGTATGGAACTAAGAGATACATCACTCTTCCCGTGGGTCACCAACCGGTATTTCACCATATTCTGGACATGAGACCCATCCCTGTCCGAATGCCCACCCATCCCTTGGTCCGGGCTCCATTCGTGTTCATCCCCACAATGTGGACAGTCTACCAGTGGAGGGTCAATCTCCAGTGCCTCTTGCTGGATGAAATGATTTCCTTGGTAAGAATCACAGTGCTGACAGACGTTCCCCCAGACTTTCTTGCCGAGAGTGTTGCCTCCTATTCGCCCCCTCCTTGGCTACTTGTCGGCACTACAGAGTGTGCTATTCAAGTGCCGGACAGTTCGTCACAGCGATGACGAGAACGTGGCCAGTCCGGCTCTGACGAGTTTTGCCTCGCCTTTCTGGAGATGGTTGCTTGCCGTGTTTGGCGCACAGCCTAACTCTTCGGCGATGTCGGCGTGGGTAGCTTCGCGCGGCGTATCGTAGTATCCCAACTCAACGGCGACTCGGAGCGCCTCCTGTTGTCGGTCGCTCAGCGTCGTTGCCGGGTTCACGTCGGCACTTGGGAACTGCTGAATTGCGTCAATCTGGACGGAAACACTCTCTGGGAGGCTATCAACCGTCGACTGCAGTGTCGCCGGGTCCCCGACAATATGACCGTGTATACGGCCATCACGGTAGACGAGTGGTCGTCGAACAACCATTCCAGTCCGGTCGATCGCGGTTGCGGATCCTCCGAATATCGGGAGCTCCGCGTCACGTAGTTCGATGAGTGCGTACGATACCCGAGCCTCGGCGGCCGAGAGTTCGACCGATTCGACACCAGTCGTCTCCCGTGCTAATTCAGCGAACCGGCTTCCATCGCCGGCGATCGCATATATATGGGTCGAGAGTTCCGAGTCGCCGCGGTTCCAGTCGATAGCCCGTGCTTCGTCGTGAGCCTCTGCATCCAACAGGTACCGCAGGAACGGGGGTGCACGGTCGAGATCTGGACAGACCGTGATCCGGATGTGTTTCATAGCTGTTGACGATGTTCTGTATGACACGCCGTCACGGCTAAAATTCACTCCCTCCACTGAGCGCCTCTGTAGATATGACCCCTCTATTCACCCCATGGGGCCATCTGCTGCTGTCCATCTCCAACATAAACCCCTAGAGTATCATCCACAGAACCGCTACTGGAGATGCCTCCCATGCGTTAGATGTGATGGCGATGAACCAAACCACGAACGACATGCGAGGGCGCACCGCTCTGGCGAGTACCATCGCGGTAACCCACCTGTCTGAGGTGACCCAATCATGAGAGCCGTTCGCTACCACGACTACGGCAGTGCAGACGTGCTCCAGGTCGATGAGGTCGACCGGCCGACGCCCGACCACGACGAAGTCTTGGTCGAAATGCGGGCGGCCAGTGTCAATCGCGTCGACGTGATGTTCCGTTCCGGTCAGTACGGCGAGCTTCCGCTCCCGTCGATTCCCGGCGGTGACGGTGCAGGGGTCGTTGCGGCGGTCGGCGAGGATGTCGAGGCGTTCGAACCCGGTGACCGAGTCTTCGCATCCGGCATGGATCGTGCCGAGGGCGGCACCTTCGCCGAGTACGCCGCAATCCCGGCGGAGAAACTGGCGCGTCTGCCAGAAGATGTGTCGTGGACGGCCGGTGGTGCCATCGGTAACGTCGGTGCTACTGCCTGGATGGCACTGGAGAACCTCGCCGGCATCCAGGCCGGTGATCGGGTCCTTATCCATGGCGGCTCCGGCGGTGTCGGCCACGCCGCAGTCCAGATTGCTGCACACAGCGGGGCCGAGGTTATCACGACGGCTGGATCGGAGGAGGCTCGGGCCCGGCTTCAGGAACTCGGCGCGACTGTGGCGTTCGATTACGAGAGTGACTCGCTCGCTGAAGACATTCTCGCTGCGACCGACGGTGCCGGTGTCGACACGGTCCTCGACCATCGGCTCGAGGAGTATCTCGACCTCGATCTATCGGTCGTCACCGATGGCGGGACGGTCATCAGCACGATGGGCCACATCCCTGAGACGAACGGGCGGCCACTCTACAACAAAGAAGTGACCATCCAGCCGCTCAAGATGGATAACCATCCGACCCGACGACCGGTGCTGGAACGGCTCGCCCGCTTGATGAGACAGGACGTCTTGGCGCCTGTCGTCGCCGACACGTACGCGTTCGAGGATACGGCTCGGGCCCACCACGAGATACTTGCCGGCG
The DNA here is from genome assembly GCF_002252895.1 of Halorubrum sp. Eb13. Classification (NCBI taxonomy): domain Archaea; kingdom Methanobacteriati; phylum Methanobacteriota; class Halobacteria; order Halobacteriales; family Haloferacaceae; genus Halorubrum; species Halorubrum sp. Eb13. Next base: position 214,704 of record NZ_NHPE01000086.1, read on the forward strand.
GGTACGTGGGGAAGCTCGTCGTAACCCCGTGACCAGCGAATAATAATAAAATACCGTTGGTTGTATGATTAGTTGTGGTTCCGCCACTCAGTAGATTACAGGATCGAGCAACCCATGGATTCCCTCGTGCTTCACAACGGAACAATCGTTACCGTCGATGAAGACAACCGTATCATCAAAAACGGGACCGTTCGAGTCGGCAGCGACGGTTGGATTACGGCGATATTGCCAAAGGGGGTCCCTCGGAGTTCGAAGAGGGGTGACCGTCCCGTAACGACCGTTCCCAAGAGACCGGACAGTATGATTCCGAGGAGCCCAGAGGGCGAGTCCGGCGAGGATGCGTAGCGGCATCCGGAGTCGGCCTTCGGTGGCGTTCCAGACGAACCCTCGGGGATGTGCCGTCTTCAGAATCCGACGCACGTTCATGACGACTCACACCGTTTCGATGGGACCACATTCCTCACGCCGTCCCGATTGGTTAGCCGGAGTTCGAACACTAACGAGGGACACTCCGCCAAGTTCGACCACCGCGTGACCTGCTTCCAGGTGGGGCGGTCTTCCCTGTCGTCTTCAACCGCGACCTGATAGGTGTCGTCGGGATACCCTACACTGGTGAACGTCCGCCCGATGCCCGGTTCGATGTCCTCGCCGGCGAGCGATTCGACGACGTCACCGGCCTGGTTCGTGACGGTCACTGCGACTGTGTGCGTGACCTCCTCCTCGTTGGTAACGATCACCGTGAGGTCGCCGATGCCGTCCTCCGAGCCGACGCAGCCAGCCAGCGCCACGAGTGACCCGGCAGCCGTGGTTCCCGCCACGGCGCCGAGGAAGCTGCGGCGATTCATGGCCTCGTCCTGCTCCCAGCGGGCCGTGTGGCTGTATTGGCCAGCATTCCATCGTCAACGACCCTGAGGTTGCGATCAGTCCAGAGGAGCCACGTCCCGAGAATGGCGACCCCGAGGACGACGACGATGTTGACGGGAACGAACACCGCCATCGCCTCGGCGGTAAGGAACGCCGGAAAGGAATTCTGGAGGAAGTGCCATCCGACCAGCGGCCACAGCGTCCCCAGTCTGAACGCGATTGCCGCGAGCCCGATCCCCGAGGCGGCGCTCAACACGCCGACGAGCAGCACTTCACTCAGTGGTACGCCCACCGCGAGCAGCGAGAGGTGGGAGACGCCGAAGAGGAAACTGGCCGCGAGGGCGGCGAGAATCCGGCCTCGCGACTCGAAACTCCGGAGGACGACACCCCGGTATAGGAGCTCCTCTGAGACGGCCGCGCCGAGAGCGAACCCGACGACGACAAGTACAACGACACCGGCCGTCGAGAGGGACTGTCCATCAAGGATCGTGAACTCCGGGACCGCGAAGGGCGCCGGCGTGAGCGCAAGGGTTACTCCCAGCGGGACGAGCAACAGGGCGGCCAACACGAGGAGATACCGGCGACCCCCGGACGCTATCGGTGTAGTCAGCCGGACCTTCTGCCACCAGCCCAGCCAGGCGACCAGGCCGACGACGAGTGCGACGAACAGCCAGTTGACGACGACCCGGATACCGATGACGGAGAGTCCGGGTGCGAGCGTCTCGACCAGGGGTCTGGCGAGTACGCCGAACACCAGCATCGCCGAAAGAATACCGACGTACAACTGTACCGGGCGCGATTGGAAATATCTCAGTTGCATCCCCTAATCACGCTCCGAGAGCAGCGACCAGTGCCAGGCTGACGCCGATCGCGTTGATCAGGCTGTGGATCGCGATGACCACGACGAGGTTCTGGGTGCGCTCGTAGATCGCACCGAGGATGACCGACCCGACGGCGATGCTCAGAAGGGCGAAGAAGACGCCCAGCGAGAGGAGATCCGAGCCGCCGATCCAGTAGCTCGGAACGTGTCCCAGCGTGAAGCCGACGGAAACGATGGCGATGGCCGGTACTGGTCCCATCTGTTCGCGGAGGCGGCCCTGGACGATACCCCGGAAGAAGTACTCCTCGATGGGGCCGACGATGAACAGTACGCCTAAGAGCGCAAATCCGTACACCAGAACCGGTCGTTCGGCGGCAGCAGCGGTGATGAAGTTCGTTGGCGGTATCGCATTGACCAATTGCATCCCGATCTCGATCAGGATTGCGGCGACAAGCGAAATGACGATACCCGCGACAATCCAGCCGCTCTCGCGCACCGTCGGGAGCCATCGCGGCACGTGGACGGTAACCGGTCGGATACGGTGGTACGCGACGCCAATTAGGCCGATGGCTATAGTTGCGAGGAGGCCACCGCCGATGTACGTAAACGCAAGGTCGCCACCGTACCCGAACTGTGCCTGCACGAGCTTGAAGCCCTCGACGATGGCCAGCGGCGGGATCGCGGCGGCAAATAGTAGCCCGAGTGCGACGAGAATCGCCCGTCGCGGGCTATCGGCAGTTCGGGGCTGTATATCCGGCTGGTTGTGATTTGAAGTTGACATGATGAACACCGCAACGAAGCGCGATGCTTCCGTTATTGCTCGAACCTATATACGGGAGGACGACTCCTGAAGACGTAGGCCGTATCCATCCGCCTTTTAAATACACCTTCTTGATCCGGTCGGAATCGAGCCCGCGCGGGTACTGTGCTGTTCTGGTTGCTGCGGGGAATCCGGTAAGCTGGGTACTACCAGCTCGGCAACCCAGCGATTGAGTATATGACGGTCGAGGCGGAACCGTTTTTGAAAATGGCAGCGAGGTCACTATTGACATCCTCTTCCGCGTGAACGCGGAGGAATCCCGAGCGTTGGGAATTTCAGGTTCGCAACCATGAGTCCGGTTTCTTCTTCGGGAACTCGTTTAACCCATCACGAAACGGTGGCTGACTGGCGGTGCCAAACCGCCGGTACTCCTATCCTCTATGTCGTTGATTTCCACCGGTTGTTTTTGCCAGCAGGGAATGGCTGACACGTCAGTGGACTTGGAGTTACCTTTGGGCTTGCTCGACCAACAGGCACAGACGAACGCTTCTGGCATTCGCGTTCACCGTGTTGGTGTTTCGGATATTGTCTCATTAGCGGCGGCGAGGCCACCTCCGAAGGCCGTTCGGAATCGCTTCGTTCCGACTTGGCCGTACTCTTTGATACGAATTGACTCCACTTGAAACTGCGGACTTTGGAAACTCGGGAATGCCACCGAACAATGGTTCGTAAAGAGTTCTGTCGGATTCATCCAGCGGCTGAAGCCGCAGGTATTCTCCTCGAATCTCTATAAGGTTGATCACCAACTTGTCGGCTGCGTCGGAGTCAAGTACGATCCAGTAATTAGGTCAGAGAAGCTCCGCTTTGTAGTTTTCTGAAATCAAACCAGATACCAGAAAAAGGAAATCCTAATCTCGATACTCGGAGATAATCGCACCGAGCACCCCGATTGTAAACCCGAGAATGATCAGCCAAACGGCCAACCGAGCGGGTATCTCGATAACGGGACGAATCCAGAGGAAACCACCAGTAACGACGAACAAGAGGCCCAGTAACAGCCAGTTTGTCGTATTTATGAGATATTGTGATGTGTGTGAATAGTGTGGTCAGAGGTCTGCGGCGGCAAAGCGCCGGTAGCCGAGCACCAGCGGAACGACGAGCCAGAGCGCGAGCACCGCGATGCTAGCCCACCCCGTGAGATAGAACGGGACCGCACCGTCCAGCATTCCGCCGAGAGTCAGGGCCGCCGCGGTACCGTTACCGAGGAACCACCCGAGGGCGTTCTGGTAGGCGGCCGATGGCGTGACGATGTTGAGGAACGCATACCAGCCCGGCACCGTCGCGATTCCGCCGAAGGAGAACCCGTTCACAACGAACATGACTGCCGGGGCTAGGAGATCGCCGAGGAACTCGAGGAGGACGAACACGCCGACCCCAAACGCCATCGCCCGCCCGCCGCTCCCCGTCGTCGCGGAGACGGCGACCATGATGCCCACGTACACGAGGGCAAATAGGAGCGTAACCGCGGCGAAGATCGCGTAGTCGACTGGCGAGAACGTCGGGAACAACGCGACGATCACCGCGAGCGTGACGGCGAGGCCGACGAGGATGGCAACCGCGAGCACCGCAGTACGGCCGATGAGCTTCCCGAGAACCACGTCCGCGCGGCTGTGTGGGAAGCCCAACAGGAGCTTGCTAGAGCCGCGTTCGCGTTCGCCGGCGATCGCTCCCGCACCGATGACGATCGCCGCGACCGAGACGAACAGCGTCATCACGGCCAGCAGGAGCGTCAGGTAGCCGAGGGTGCTCAGTTCACCGATATCCTGACTGAGTTCCGGGACGGTAGCGTAGAGGACCGCCAGCCCTGCAGAAAGGAGGACGAACGCGGCGGTGATTGCCCAGAGGGCCTTCGAGAGCCTCGCGTCCCGGAAATCCTTCCGAGCGACGACGGCCCAGCTCACGCGCGCACCTCCTGGCCGTCGGCCGAGGGAGTCACGACTTCGCTGTCGTCCTCGTCTGCGCTGCTCGTGGCCGTGTCGTCATCCGTCGTGTAGGCCGCGAACATCTCCTCGAGGGAGGTCTCCTCGACATCGAAGTCGACCACGGTCCCGCCGGCCGCCTCGACGGCGTGTATGACCGCCGTCTTCGCGTCCGGCGCACACATCACGGTCACGCGAGTCTCGCTGTCGGCGTGAACGCCGGTCACGTCCGGAAGGGTAGCGACCGCGTCAACCATATCGTCGGTCACTGACTCGACGGTGAGGACCAGTCGAGTGTCGGTCCCCAGCGCATCCCGAAGCGCGTCGATGGTGTCGACGGCGACCAGTTCGCCGTTCCGGAGGATCCCGACGCGGTCACAGACTGCCTCGACCTGTTCGAGGATGTGCGAGGAGAAGAACACCGTCGCCCCGCGGTCGCGCTCCGCCCGAATGATCTCGCGCATCTCGCGCGCCCCGTTCGGGTCAAGCCCAGTCGACGGCTCGTCGAGGATCAGCAGCTCCGGCGAGCCGGCCAGCGCCATCGCGAGGACGAGGCGCTGTTTCATCCCCTTCGAGAAGCCGCCGGCCTTCCGGTCGGCCGCGTCGGCAATACCGACGCGCTCTAGCAGTTCGATCGGATCGTCGTCACTCTCTTTCGATGCGATTGCGAATTCGAGGTGCTGTCGAGCCGTCAGCCGATCGTAGAGGTGATAGCCGTCCGGGAGTACGCCGACCGCCTGTCGCACGGCCAGCGACTCCGTCTGTGCGTCGTCGCCCAAGACGGTCGCCGTCCCTGCCGACGGGCGGACGAAGTCAAGGAGAATGTCGATGGTTGTCGACTTCCCGGCGCCGTTGGGCCCGAGGAACCCGAAAATCTCTCCCTCGCGGACTGTCAAGGAAACGTTATTGAGCGCAGTGACGTCGCCGTACTGCTTGCTTAGTCCGACAAGCTCAATTGCGATTCCGTCAGAACGGTGGCCGAGTTGTTCATCATGCTGACTCATACAGCACTCAATACGGGAGGAGGCCGCAAGATTGTGCTCGCCGTACCTATCCGCGTTTTATATACTCTTTGTCTTCACCAACGCAGAGGACGGCCGTCGCCTGATTATTTAACTACCGGATGGGTACGGCACCAATCATCAGTCAACCCCCGTTATATACTTGGCTGAGATGAGTACTCAAGCTAGTCCGTCGAATCGACAGTTCTTGACTCGCCGCGCGTTCATCGGCACCGGAGCCCTCGTGGCCGTCGGATCGTTGTCCGGCTGTCTCGCTCGCGGCCCTTTCCAGCGGGACGAGGTGACAGAGGCCGTTACAGGTACATTTGCGCCACCCGATGTACAAGAAATACGGGTCACCAACGCCATCGGCGACGTGACCGTACGAGCGGTGAACACCGACGAGATCGGGGTCCGCGTTCTCAAACGTTCGGTCGTCGGTGCTCGGGGTCTCGAAGACATTACCGTTCGGATCGGGGTCGAGAGCGGCGTCCTCACCGTCGAAACGAGTCTCGCGGACGAGGTGACGTGGTTCACCCGCTCCTCGCCGGGGACGGATGTATCGATTACCGTGCCACAGGGCACTGCCGGACCGATCGTCTCCTCGGCCGCCTCTCGGCTCGGGAACGTCTCCCTGTTCGATACTCGCGGCGATACGATCGCCCGAACGAATCTGGGGGACGTGACTGCCGCGCGCGTCGACGGCTACCTCACTCTCGAGTCGGAGCTCGGAACGATCCTCGCCGACGACGTGACGGGGTTAGACCGCGTCCGAACCGAACTCGGCCAGATCAAAGTCGAGGTGGCGGGCCTCCGAACGGATGTCGAGATCGGCACCCGGATGGGCGACGTCGTCGTCGGCGTCGCCGAGACGCTGGACCTCGACGTGGTAGCCGAGTCCGACGCCAGTGTCGACTCCGACCTCCCGCTCACCGGAGGCCGGTCCGAGCGCCGGCGGGTTACCGGTCGGCTCAACGCCGGCGGGTCCCGCCTCCACGTCTTCAGCGACGTGGGCGAGGTCTCCCTGCGGATGATGTGAGGAGACGGGGTGTCGAGGACGTATCGAATGGCCCCTATTTTAAATTTAGAAATCCGAATTTGGCGATATCAGTCACAGAATCGGTTACCCCGGTACCGGCAGCCCCGAAACGGTTCGTTGAGGAGCCGCTGTACGGACAGTTCGAGCCTCGGAAACGTTGTTTGTGGCTTCGTTTCAGTCGTTTCTCGTCCCGGCGGCGTCGGAGACAGCTTCGGCGGGGTTCCCCGCCGGAGTGCCGGGGTCGGTCGCACCGGAGAGGTGCGTGTGTTTGAATCCGGTCGGATACTTTAGTCCGTAGCCAACCGCACGGTCAACTCCGATGTGAGCGGCCCAGATGAGTGCGACCCATATGACGGTCGCCATGCCGAACCACATCCCAGCCGCCCCGAGTGCGACTGGCGTGAGGTACGTGTGGAACGCGTTATAGACGGCACTGCCGACCCGAGGGCCAGCGAGGTACGCCACCATCGAGATGTCGGGGGCGAGCGCAAGGATCACGAACAGCCACAGCGGGCCACCAATCGTGAAATATGCTACCGTCGCCACAGCGGCGATCCCAGCCCCTTCTAACCGAAGTATGAATTTCGGGTACATGCCACGATTACGCTGGCCGAGAATAAATACTCGTAGTGAAGTGTGTGAACGAAGTCGCGTGACGGTTGTCGTCATTCCCGCTCTGCTGACTACATCCTCTGTATCTTGCATGCCAATACTGACACCGACAGTAGATTTCAACAAGCCCGACCGCGTAATTGTTGAAGCCGTCACCGGTGGCTCGTGTCTGTTACTGAGCGGGCTACGACTCGAATCTTCAGACCTGAAGGTTCACTCAGTTTTTGAGGTGCCATCTCGATCGATGGGCATAGCCGCACGTAGCGTGTCGCCGATGAGCGTGTGATGGGCCCGGCGCAAGCGGTCGGAGAGCGACTGCGGCGTGATACCCAGTTCCTCGGCCACGGCCGCCATCGACGCTTCACGCGGAAGATCGAAGTATCCCATCTGCCAGGCCGTCACCAGTGCGTCTTGTTGTTTCGGGGTGAGCCCGAATCTGCTACCGGTCTTGGCGTAGGTCATCTCGTGGAGGCGCACCAAGTCGAACGAGAATCCCCGGTCACGGAGGAAACGGGTGAACTCGCCGATACGTGCCTGGCTGTCGAATCGGATTCGGAGACCCCATCCATTAGCGTCTCCCCTGGCTTTGAGGATTGATGTTCCATCGCTCGTATACTCTTGGGCGAGGGATTCGACGTGGTCACCCCACGTCGCGCGGTACGTAGTGAGATTCTCGGCGTCTTGCATCCGGTGGAGGGTGTCGATCGAGTCGTCCGCACGGGCGGCGGTTTCGAAGGCCGCGTTCGATACCCCCGAGACGACGAAATACGGGGTCAGAGACTCCATATCCGAGGCGACAAGCCGGTCGATCTCGACCACCGTCGTCGGCTCGGCATCGAACGTTTCGGAGAGAGCGAGGGCTCTTGGAGGCACGCGGAACTCTCCAAATATGCTCATAGAGTAACAATTCTAAATGGGATTGAATAACTGTTCGGGAGGCAGTATAGTGTCAGCAGAGCTGAAGAGTCGGCACACGATTATCAACTTAGTCCTGTCGGCGTGCGCGACGGTGAACGAGGCCACCGAGAGCCGCCCAAGCGACTCCAAACGGCACGAGAAGATTATTGGACTGCAGTAACAGCATTCGCAGCGCCGCCGGCAGAACGTCGTAGGGGAGGAGCATCCCCATTGGAAGCACGGCTGCGAATACGAGAAGCACAGCCGTAATCGTCGGGCGATCAGGATCCTTCCACAGGCCGATTCCGAGCAAGCCTGCTCCGACGACCACGAGACTATATCCCCCATATGCAGCAATGAGAAACAGCGTATTCTCTCCGGCTGCGGGCACTACCCGGAAGCCAGCCGACACCGACGCGGTGACAGCCCGAACGTGTAGTCCTGCGACCAGAACCATCCCGGAAGCTACCACTCCGAGGCCGATTCGGCCAATTCGCCCGTACTGGTCGCCGAGAGTAGCTGGCACTCCGATCACCCCGCCTATCATCAGCGTCCAACCCAGTAGCCTGAAGACGTCGAATACGGTCGCATCGTATGGTCTGGTACCGAAGACGACGGGTTCCAGCAACGACGAGGCGGTCCAGCAGAACACTCCCACGACCGCACCGGTACCACACCACGCTATCGTCGAGGAATGCACCCTGCTACCGCTTGCTCGTCTACGAACCATCGAAACCCTGCCCGTCGGTCACGGATCCACTCTCTTCGGAGTCGAATTCGGGCGTGTATATCATCAGGCTATGAGGTCAAGACGTGAATCTCCGCGTGAGGATGCCGTTTGAAAGATGGTATTAGCCATTTATACTGGCTATCTTATATTCGGTCGAACGTCAACATCCTTTCGTCGTACCCATTCGTAAGTGGTGTACAGTTAGGATAATCACGTGCTCGTTACCTAGCCGAGTCTATTTGCAATATTCCGGAGGGTGTCATAGAACTTTTCGCACAGTGTCGACAATTGCCGACTAAGCGGCGATGAGCGGGCAATCGTTCCAAGTTGTATATCCGTGATGGTGGGTATTGAGAGATATGGGTCTCATCGCTGAATACGAGATCACCTGTGAGCGTCTCCCGCTGGTGGGGGTCGCAGGGGATGTTCCAGAAGCAACGCTGGATGTCGAACTCCAGCCCAATCACGGGAATCATCCACCGTTCATCGTGCACGCGACGCATGAAACGCCCGCGTCGATAGAGCAAGCATTCGAGTCATCATCGTTCGTTGCGGAGTATACTCTGATCGGGCAGGCAGGCGAAACGTGTCGATATCAGGTTTTGCCGGCTCTGGGAATGGAAGCCCAACTCGGCGATCATATCAAGGATCCCTCAGAGCTCCGTGCACTCGCCACTACCGACTCTATTATTGACCGAATCCGCGTCACGCCGACCGGGTGGATACAAAGTGGATGGTTCAACGATAAGGCGGTGTTGGACGAGTTTCGCACGTTCTGGCAGCGTAACGGTGAATTCGCCTTGCGGCGACTCACGTACGATGGCGAGGCCGCAGAAGCGGGCGATGGACTTACTGACCAGCAGCGTGAGGCACTGCGAATCGCCTACGAGATGGGGTACTTCGACATTCCGCGAATGGCAACGCTCGATGAAATCGCTGGCGAGATTGGGATCACCGCCTCGTCGCTCTCCGAGCGTCTCCGTCGGGCACAAACCCACCTCATCGAAACAACTGTTGCGTCGACGTGGCCGCCGCTCCCCGAGTGAGATTTCGGTTTCTCCTGCGCCGCATATAAACTGCCGCACAAGTGAGAGACAGGCTTAGCGGGGACTCCTCCGAAGTATGGCATACCCCTATGGAGTCGCAACCTCCCCGAATGCAGGTCGATCGTGTACGCCAGCCAAACGAAGAGCAACTTGCCATTGATGCGGCCGATATACATGTCACATATGCGGATGGGACGGAGGCCGTTCGCGGTGTCGATCTCACTGTTGAGAAGGGCGAATTCTTCGGCTTTCTGGGTCCGAATGGTGCCGGAAAGACGACGACTATCAAGACCCTCGTGACACTGCTCCATCCGAATCACGGTTCGGTGACCATCAACGGATATGACGTCGAAACGGAGCCACAGGCGGTGTCTGAATCCATCGGCTACATGGCTCAAGAGACCAGCGTCGACGAGGAACTCACCGCGCGTGAGAACATTCAATTTGCTTGCAAGGTGTATGGGGTCCCAGCCTCCGAGCAAGATGAACGTATCGAGAAACTTCTCGATTTGGTCGGTCTCACGGACGTTGCTGACAAGCGGGCAGAGAACTACTCCGGCGGGATGAAAAAGCGACTGGACGCTGCCACCGTCCTCGTGCATCGACCGCCGCTGGTGTTCCTTGATGAACCGACGACCGGGCTCGACCCTGAAGCCAGAATGCGCCTTTGGAACTACTTCGAGCAGCTCAACGAACACGGAACGACCGTGTTTCTCACGACACAGTATCTCGAAGAAGTGGACCGTCTCTGCGACCGCCTGTCCGTGATTCAGGACGGGAAAATTATCGCAACTGACACCCCGGACGCTCTCAAGTCGGCTGTTGGTGGCGACATTCTTGACCTAGCACTAGAAGACTCGTCCAGACAAGAGACAGAACGCGCAATAGAAGTAGTGCGTGAATCGGACGCCCTCGAAGCGGCGACTATTGAAACAACGGACGATGGATTCACCATCACAGCCGAAGACGCTCGGGAAGCTGTAGGTGACCTCTTCGTCGCGCTGCACAAGGCTGACGTCGTAGTCACTGGATTCGATGTCCGGTCGCCCACGCTTGATGACGTGTTCCTTACGCTCACTGGTGAGAGTCTGGAGGCTTCCAACCAAGACGGGGCGAACGAACAGAGAGTTACTGTCCCTGAACAGGAGGTGGCCGAATGAGCAATATCACCGATGAGGGTGATGTCTCTGGTAGCGATACCGCACAGAAAGCTCCGGGGAACAGCTCTGTGGCAGACATGCAGATCAGTGTCAAACGGTGGCTCGTCAAGACATCCCGGAACCCCTTCGTGACGTTCTCATCGCTGATCCAGCCGGTCATCTTCTTCGTGTTGATGGCTGAAGTCCTCGGCGCTATTGTCAGCGGCGCACTGGCTCAGACGGTCGGTAGTGACATCAACTACATCACGTACCTCACCCCAGCCATCGTGATTCAGTCCGCGCTCGCTGCGGCTGCGGTCTCCGGTATCGGATTAGTCGACGACATGGACACGGGAATGTTCGAGAAACTCCTCGCCTCACCGATGGACCGGGGTGCCATGTTCCTCGGCAAAGTCCTGTCGGAGGTGGTCCGAATTGTCGTCCAGACCACAATCATCCTCTTGCTTGGCTACGTGATGCTGTATCTCCAGTCAGGCGCGTCGGTCGGGAGCTATCTCCGGACAGGGCTACTGGGTTTCATTGGCGTCATAGCGATTGCAGTGATATTCGGTGGCGCGTTCATGGCGTTCTCGAATATCGTCGCGCTCGTAACGCATGATCAAGAGGCGACGACCATGATCGCCAATCTTCTGACGTTTCCGCTGTTGTTCATCTCCAGTGCGTTTGTCCCGCTTGAGGTTCTTCCAGGATGGATTCAGTCAGTTGCAGTGGTCAATCCTATCACCTACGGTGTTGACGGTGTTCGAGCGTTCATGCTCGGCCAGAATGTGATGACGGTTTTTTACGTAACGGCCTTCTCGGGTCTCTGGAATACAGTAATTCCTTCTGTCGCCGTTCTCATCGGTTTCAACGTCGTTCTCGGTGGGTTTGCCGTCCACCTGCTCAACCGAGCTTCCAAAGCCAAAGTCCAGTAATCATGTCATTCGTTCTCACATCAATCATATATAAGATAAATATCGAAACCGGCGACCGAAGTGAGTGCTGAGGTAAATGAGTTTGACTATTCTACGAGAGGACTCCTACATTGAGGCGTTTTTCGATATTGTAGAGACGGAGACTCTCGCACTGTTCGAGCATCTTCAATTCGAGTTCCTGACCGAATTCGATGTGTTCGCCCCCACTCCCGAGGGGCGAACACGTGAACACCACCCGCCGGAGCTGTTTCGAGGCTTTCTGCACTGCTACTACAAGGACATCTACGGCATCCGCCCGGTTACACGCGAACTCAACAACGACCCCGTCTGGCTCGGATGTGGCTTTAATCGGCCACCCTCACGAGACGCAGTCGACCGCTTTCTCATCGACCTCGAACACATCGTCAAGGAAGTTTTCGAGCGCCTCGTCAAGCAGGCCGCTCGACGGGGCTTGCTCGACTCTACGTTTTGCATCGATTCGACCGATATCCGGGCTATGCCTACCGATTCCGACGCCTCGAAGAACTACGACCCGACTGCCGAGGAGTACTACTACGGCTACGGCTGCACGGTAGTCTCGACCGGCGCAAAGATTCCGATTGCGGCGGAGTTCACCCAGAGCAAGCAGGCGTCCCAAGAGACGGCGATGCGTGTTACCCGTGACGCGCTCGTCGTCAAGCAGCCGATGTGGATGCTCGGCGACAGCGCCTACGATATCCTCGACTGGCACGATCATTTGCTGAGTACAGGGGTGGTGCCGGTCGTCCCGTACAACCCGCGCAATACCGATGACCCGCTCGACATCGAGTACAGGGTCGAAGACCGCATCGAGACTCACAGTGAGAGTGTCCATCTCAAGCAATCAATTTTAGACGAGACGTACAACCGCCGGTCACAGGCCGAACGAACACTCGGAGCCTGCAAGGACTGCGGCCTCGGGACGCTGCGCGCCAGAGGCCGCGTCCACGCGCGAGCGCAAGTCTTCCTCGCGCTATGTCTCCGGCTGGTCGTCGTAATCACAAACTACGAGCGCGGGGATGCTCCGGGAAGCACGACCATCAGGGTATGAAACAGTTCTAACTCCGCAGAGGGTGCCATAGAACTCTCCACATACCTTCGGTAGTAGCTGAGTGAACGGTAGCTGATAGCAGAGTTTTTGCCAGGGCCTGTGAACCCATGGTAGCCGTCTTCTCCGCTACTATCCACACCATGCTAACCGTTCTATGACACCCTCATATTCCGTCCTACACATGGCGTTCCTGAAGTTTCTCTGGCGGGTGATGTGTTCCACAGTTCAATTCGAGGAGTCCCTGAATCGCACCATAATCTCAGGACGACATCGAGAATACCGACTGTCCTACTGTGTCTCAATATATAATGCACGGATGGATACGGCGGGAGCCATGTGTCCATACAGATCGTATCTATTGGTATGTCCTGAGCAACAATTGATGAAGAGACAGTTGTACAGGATCGTGACGAGCAGACGCAGCCGCTGAGCAGAACGTTCGATGTGGCTATCTCGTTGTTTCTCGTACTCGCAGAGCGGTTTTCGGAGCTGCCGGATACCTCCTCGCCGGGTTCGCGGACGTTGGGCGGGTCACGTCCTGGGTAGCTTCCGGACGGATTACATCGACTGAGATGAGTGACCCCGAACTGATCGACGCGGTCTACGCCTTCATTTGGGGAAACGGAGTCAGCTTGACACTAACCGGCGTGATGCTGGTCGTGGCTGGTATCGCGTTCTTCGGGTTCCAGACCCGCGCGCGTCGACGCTTCGACGCAACCGGGATTGTATCGCCGAGCACGACCGAAAACGCCATCCTCGGGGCGATGGTCACGATCGTCGCGTCGTTCGTGCCGTTCTCCCCCGTCATCGGTGGCGGGGTCTCTGGCTACCTCAACCGCGGATCGGATAGCAGTGCCGTTCGAACTGGTGGCTTGGCTGGCCTATTCGCCACCATCCCGGTCATCACCGTGTTCGCAGTCGTCATCTGGAGTCTCCTGGCGAGCGCCACGGGGCTGACGGCGATCATCGTCGCTACCCTGGCATTCTCGCTGATAATCTCTGTGGCGTACATGGTCGGCCTGAGCATCCTCGGTGCCTACCTGGGCACCCACCCATCGTTCGCTAACACGTTCGGTGACGCCGAATAGAGGGGGGATCGGGTTCAGGCTAGCAGATATCGGCGGCCCCGTCTTCGCCCGAAAATACTACTACTCCCGTTCCGAATATTCTTGGTTCCCCTTTCCGGCTATCGGGGGTTCACGCAGCCTTCATGAGAGTCGTAGTTATCGCGACACCAACCCGAAGACAACGCCAGCGAGTAGACAGCACTAGGGGTTGAAACCTTTCTGCGACGGTACCAGTATATGGAAACTGGATGGATACGACGGGACGGTACCACCCCTGTACCGTACGTCTCTGGTTCGGCCGTGACATCTCGGAGAGTGTAAGGACGCTTGGTGGCACGCGGAACTCTCCGAAGATGCTTCTAGAATAATAGTTCCCAACTGAACTCAATAGCTGTTCGGAAGAGTGTCTGTAGTGGCGAAACCGAGGCTTAGTACGGTGCCACGATGTTTCCCCACTCTCGTCGGCGATCATCCGCGAGGGCTCACTGTGTTTCGAGAAACACTGTAGCAATTCGGCCCGATAATCGTGCGGCCTGGTTTAGGATGTAGGTGGTAATCCCGAGGGCAATAATGCCGATAGGAACCGCTACGATCGCTTCCGGTAATGTATCAATCGTTCAGACGCCGAGTTGGATGCCGTTTTCAACGAGGGAATAGGTGAGTGGTGCCGTGAGCAACCCGATTGAGACGGTCAGTGTCGTCACTACGAGAGTAAAGGACGCGATGCCGACCGGGAACTTCAAAAGCAGATAGCAAAGCCCCACCCAAGTTGAACGCGCCGTCAGGCGAGTCCTCGCTCGCGACCAGATACCCTCGTCCACCCCGGTCTCCATATCGTCGGGTGCTTGAATAGCAAGCCCAAGGAGGTTGTTTGCAAGGCGGCGTTCAAACGAGGCCAGCCGGCGACTCCCAATTACGACAGCGATCAAGAGCGGAATTCCGAGTAGCGTAACCACGAGTCCGATGCCGAGTGTCAATCCAGTTGTTAGGACGACAAAATACAGTATTCCTAAGGGGAACGTCAGCAGGAGATAGAGGAGATTTCGGTATGTTTGGGGGCGGATAACTGATCCGAGCGTCTGACTCAATAGTGACTGCTGTCGGCGATCCTCGGACGTGCTAACAGTTCGTGCAATGATGTTTTGTGGTATAACTTTGTACCCCAGTTCTATCCAGATGGCCGTTCGACAGCATCAGGACTGATCTCAGCTTCACCACCAGCTTGGGCGGCACGCCGGTCCTGCCAGAGGAGCCACATCCCCATCAGACCGACCACGACTGACAGGCCGAGATACGCGAGTATGAACGTCTTCGTTTCCTCAGCACCGATTGTGGCGGGGACCAGCGGAAGCGTGATGTCGGCCGCGACGTGCCAGACGACGAGCGGCCAGAGGCTCCCCAGTCGGAACGCAACAGCTGCCAGGCCGATCGCCATCGGAATCATCAGGACGACCCCGATCAGCCAGTCACCGACCGATGCACCGAATATCACCTGCGAGACGTGGGATAGCGCGAACAGTGCTGCAGTCACGAGGGCGGCAAACAATCGCCCCTTCGATTCGAGGGCGCGGAGTAACACTCCTCGGTAGAGGAGTTCTTCGCTGAGACCAGCACCCAGTGCGCTCCCGACGACGATGACGAGCAACGTGACCCATCCGGATAATGTCGCGCCCTCAGTGAGCGAAACGTCGGGAATGGCGATTCCGAACGCGAACGGGAGGGCCACGAACCCGAATAGCGGCACGAGATACACCAGCGCACGGCGATTGACCGGTGCGGCCAAGCGGATCTTGCCCCACCAGCCGAGCCACGCGACGAGCCCGATGACGAATGCGACCAAGATCCAGTTCGTGATTAAGGAGATGCCATCGAGCTTGAGGCTCGGGAATACGGCGCCCAGTATGTATCGCGTGGCGATGAATAAGGCGACGATGAACCCGAGGGTTCCGACCGCGAAGCTCAGCGGGCGACGCTCGACGAAGGTTGTCATATGAATAGAGACGTCTGAACAGCACAAGTGTTCTCGCACAGTACCCATCCGTGTTTTATATACTCGGTCTTCACCATCCATGCCGTCCGACAACGACAAGATGGGTATCTCGAGCGGGAAGCTCACTCCTCGTCAGGGCCAAACCGTTCATCCAGAAATCTCCGAATATGGTCGGTTACACGTTCTTGGCCTGGGAGCGAGAGGAAGTGCCGTTCGCCAGCCAGGGTGATACACTCGACGAGTGCTGGTAACGTCTGCTCGACACGTGGACGAATTCGACTCGCCGGGAAGAACGGGTCCCGTTCGCTCAAGATGACCAGGGTCGGCGTGTCGAACGCGGCCAGGTCTGCCAGGTCGTCCGGACCGGGGAATGAAGCCTGAAGATCGCCCGTCCGGAGTGCTTGCCCGACAGTCTCGATGACGACGTCGTCGACAGTTTCTATCGAATCGCTGAACATCGGGGCCAGGGCACGGCTCAATAGCCCTCGTCGTGGGACGACTCGATACGCCAGCGACAGAACGACGATTCGGGCGAGAGCCGACGAGAGGGGAGTACCGAACCCTGCGGGAGCGACCAGTACGGATGCAGCGATTCGGTCAGGGGCGTGAACTGCCGCCTCCAAGAGAACTCCCCCACCGTGAGAGACCCCAATCATCGCTGCCCGATCGATTCCGAGGTCATCGAGCACGTCGACGACCCACGGACCGTACTCGTCGGGTTCGTGCGGGTCGCTCCAGCCGGGCTGTTCGGGCGTATCCGGCGCGATGAGGTAGTACTCGCTGGAAAGTTCCTGAACCCACGCGAGGGTCACCGGATTCGTGACGTTGCCGCCCTGGAACACCACTACCGGCGGTGCAGTTGCATCCCCAGCAGTCAGGACGTGCGTTCGGCCTGTTCTGGTCTCGATCCACCGGTCGGTAACGGGGACATCGAGGAGTACGCTGATGGCGTCGTCGTAGAGGTCCCCGAACCGAGACACCCTGGCAGGTCGAATACCGCCGTCGACCGAGCCAGCAGATTGCTCGGAAAACTCCATGCTATCAGTGGCAGCGGGTTCGCGACCAGAGCGAGGTCGTGTATTCATACTAGTGACACGTCGGGTGACGCGATATAGTTGCGTGGCCACTGGTTCGCATAGCGACCTGCCCGCCTCTATCGAGGCCGTAGCCGCGCTAGGTGAACGCATGGGTCACTACTGGTTTATCATCTCTGCCCCCCTCTTAGCGGTAGATATGTCCTCAGAAGCCGTTTTGACAGATGTAGAGCAGTCACTTGTCGCCACCGTCACGACCGAGACGGTCCCTGGCCACGAGATTGTGGAGGTGCTCGGTATCGCCCGGGGCAACACTGTCCGAGCACGGAATGTGGGACGCGATATCACCCAGGGGATTCGGAATCTCGCTGGCGGCGAACTCAAGTCCTACTCGACGTTGCTTGCCGATGCCCGAGATCAGGCCATCGAGCGGATGGAAGCGGACGCACTTGAGATGGGAGCGGACGCCGTCGTGAACGTCCGCATGGAAACGTCGGAGGTCACCCAGGGCGCGTCGGAAGTGATCGCCTACGGCACAGCTGTCAAACTCGCTTAAAAGACTCCCTGTCGCTCTGTCCCGGCCTACGATCTATATGCATTGAGAGCACCGGTCTCAACTATCAATTAGTATTGAAAAAACTCTCTCGCCGGTCCAGTTCGAATACACAGACGCCCGTGACCGCTCTCTCGAGTAACCGAGAGATACCCATTAACGAGACATATATGTCGCGGACAGTCACGGAAGGGACACGTTCGCCGTGAGTTCACGACATTTGCGGCAGCGGTGCGTCCGTCCGCGTCGAGGTGTCCGAGCCCGCGTCAGAGGTCAATTCCGCTGACTTCGAACCGGGCTCCGCCGCTCGCTGACGCTCCGACTCCGATTTCCCAGCCGTGGGCCTCCGCGATTTCGGCGACGATCGCCAGCCCGAACCCCGTTCCGTCTCCCGTCGTCGTATGACCCCACTCGAAGACGTTGTTCCTCTCGTCCGCCGGGACACCCGCCCCGTCGTCTTCGACGTAGAAGCCACTCCGGTCCGACCCGTCGAGCGTTCCGACCCGAACAGCCACCGACGACCCGCCGTGGTCGCTGGCGTTCTCGAAGAGGTTTACGAAAAGCTCGTGGAATCGGTCTCGGTCCGCTCGAAGGGTCGTCGAGGACTCGATCTCGAGCGTCGCCGGCGCCATGTCGCAGTCGACCCAGACGGTCTGCGCGACCGCCGCCAGATCGACTTCGGTCCGCTCGTGAATCAAGTCGCCTTCCCGGGTGAGCTGGAGGAGTTCCGACAGCATCTCTTCCATGCGATCGGCGGCGTTCTCGATCGCGTCGAAATGCTCCGAACCGCCGGTCTGTCTGGCGAGCTCCGCGTGCCCCTGAATCACTGAGAGGGGATTTCGGAGGTCGTGTGAGACGATACCGGCGAACCGGTCGAGCCGCTCGACCTTCTCTTCTAATTGCCGGCGGTTCCGGACGCGATCAGACACGTCCCGGAGCATCGCGACCATCTGCTTCGGTTCGGCGTCCGCCGCGGCATCGCCCCCGTCTGCCGGCTCCAGCGCCGCTCCGGATATCTCCGTCGGGACCTCGTCTCCGTCCTTCGTCAGGCACGTCAGGTCGTCGGTGAAGCCGGTTCCTTCCGTTTTGACCTGTGAAATAAACTCCTCGCGGACCCGAGCGATGTCGTCTGGGTGGATGGCTTCGGGGTCCATCGACAGGAGCTCTTCGCGGGAGTATCGCAGCAGCTCGCACGCCCTCGGGTTGACGTCGACGAACGACTCGGTCCCGAAGTCGACGATCATGACGGCGTCGTTGTTGTGCTCGAATACCTTTCGGTACCGCTCCTCGACGGACGACCGGCCGCCACCGTTTTCGCTCGCTTCGACGTCTTTACCCCCCGTCGGTTCGTTACCCATGTATCGGCTGTCCTCGTCTGAAATTCCAGTGTCTCATTCGGTCGATCGGGCCGCACGACGGCATATCACTCCCCGCGGCGGAAAGCCTGTTTTCCGTCACTCTGAAGCAGGTTCGTCCTCGGGTGAGATAATATTTCACAGGCCCGACGGGCGGGAGTCACTCGCGCCGGCCGATCGCCGGTGCCCCTCTCGAGGCGACGGTTCGGCTCGTCCCGGGTGTCGCGACTCCCCGTGGTACCACGGCATCGCGAACACTGGATTTATTCCGGCTTCCGAGCGTCGTCGTCGACGAACGTCTCGCAGGTGAGACAGTACTCGCGCTCATCTTTCAGCTCCGATGGCTCGATGATCGCGAGCCTGCTCTCCGTTTCTCGACCGCAGGTCGGACAGGTAGCGTCTCCGCTCATGGCTCGATCCGTTGGTCCAGCTCTACGCTTCGTCCCCGAAGTTCTCCTCGTACGCGTCGGGGTGATTCTCTTTGGCGTGATCTTTCAGCTGGTCGAGCGTGTCGAACGTCGCGCCGCAGTCACAGGCGTGGATATCGCCGTCGTCGTGATCGTGGTCTGACATCGTATCTGATAATGTGCGGACCACGATTAAATAGCCCCCGCGGAAGTGTACGCCAACCGCCTCGGCGGACGCATACTCATGAGTCGACAATCACGCGATCACAACGGAAGCGGAGGATCGGACAGGGCGGCGGATCGAGACGTGAAGACCCCGCTCTCGACGCTCACGGCCGAGCACGCGAAGCTCCTCTCGGAGATCGGGACGGAGTTGAGCGAGTCGAGCGACGCGATCGAGTCGCTGTCTCGCGGCGCCGCGGAGGCGAACGCGTCCAGTTCTGACACGGCTTCGCTGGCGGAGACGGCACGTGGATCGGCTCGGGAGGCGAACGCCGATGTCGACGAAGCGAAGGTCGCGGCCGCCGCGGCCGAAGAGAAGTTGGAGACCCTCCGCGAGACGGTCACCGAGATCGACGACATCGTCGGGATGTTGAACGAGATCGCCGACCAGACGAACATGCTCGCGTTGAACGCCTCGATCGAGGCCGCTCGCGTGGGTGAGGCGGGCTCCGGCTTCGCTGTCGTGGCGGACGAGGTCAAGGACTTGGCCGAACAGGCACAGGAGCGCGCGACGGAGATCGAGGCGACCGTTGAGGAGGTGCGATCGACCGCAGACGAGACGATAGATCAGATCGAAACGGTCGACACGCGTACCGACACCGCGGCGGCGTCGATCACGGACGCGGTTGACGACCTCGACGGGATCGCCGACAGCGCGGTTCGGACGTCGGAGAACGTCGACCAAGTGACCGAGACGACGCAGGCGTACGCGGACAACCTCGACGACATCGCTCGAGACGTGATCGACGCGATCAGTCAGGCGAACGAGCTGAACGATCGAACGGATGAGGCGACGGGTCGATAAATTCGTCCGGCGACGAGTAACCGGCTACGCTCGCCTCACAGTTCCATCTCGGTCGCCGAGTCGACCTCGAACCGTGTGACCTCCGGCTCGCCGGCGAGCAGGTCTGGCAGCGCCGCCTCGAACTCTCGGAAGTGGTCCGTCTCCTCGGACCGCGTCTCCGAGAAGGTGGAGGGCCTAGCGGATCGGACGACCCGCCTCCGCGAGTCGCTCGCGACGTTCCGGACCCGTGACCGGGGCGACATACCGTCGGCCGAGGGGCAACGCAGTGACGCGCCGTCGGCGGCCGACGACTGACGCCGCGCTGGTTGGCGCGGTATGTCTCGGTCTCCGGCCCTCTCCTCGCCGGTAACTGGGTCGTAACGAGGTAACTGAGTCCCCCGATAGGGTTTATATTGAACGCACCTGCGGGCCCGTATGGGAAAGTACGCGGTGTTGCTCAGCGCCGGTCCCGACAGGACCGGGAGCGCGCTTAACGGGGTGGAGTACGCGCTCCGGCTCGCCGACGACGGCCACGACGTGCGGGTGTACCTCGACGGCCGGGCGACCCGATGGCCCGGCGAACTGGCGACGCGAGCCGACCACCCGCTTCGCGACAACCTCGACCGGGCAGTGGCCGGCGATGTCGAGATCGCCGCCTGCGCGTTCTGCGCGGCCGCGTTCAATGCGACGTCGGGCTGTCGAACGGAGGGCATTCCTCTTCTCGGAACGGCCGGAGAAGAACACGGACCGGACGTCGCGGCCCTCGTCGACGACGGATACGAACTGCTCACGATGTCGTGAGGCCGGACCGACCCCGTTGTGGACGAGGGGCAGGTCCGCCGTCCCATCGGAGCGGCGACCCTCTCGTGCGGCTGGTTTCTTAAGCGAGCGCACCGAACGAATCAGACGAGAGACGTTCGAATGATCCACTCACGCCTCGCGTCCCGGCGCGCTCCGACGCCATGACGGGGACCTCCGAATCCGGTACCGCGTCGGGCGACGAAGCCACCGTCTTCGAGCGCCTGTTCGAGCACACCCCGGACGCGGTCCTCGTCATCGACTCCGAGGCGAACCGCATCCTCCGCTGTAACGACCGGGCCTGCGAACTGCTCGGATACGATCGGGAGCGTCTCCTCGCACTCGGACCGCCGGACATCCATCCGCACGACTACGAGGTGTTCGAGGAGTTCGTCGAACGCGTCCGTGACAGCGGAAGCGGGTTCACCGCGGAGCTGTCGTGTCACACGCGGGACGGCGAAGTCGTCCCCGTCGACGTCACCGCGACGACCGTCCGGTTCGATGGAGACGACCGGATACTCGCGATCCTGCGGGACGCGTCGGCGCGTACGAAGCGCGAGCGGGAGCTACGCCGCCGGTCGGCGGCGATGGCCGCGGCCGACGACGGGATCGCCGTGCTCGACGGCGAGGGCGCGGTCGTCCACGCGAACGCGGCGTACGCCTCGCTGTTCGGGTACGACGACCCGGACGCTATGGTTGGCGCGACGTGGGGCGGGCTGTACGCGAATCCGGACCGATTCGAACTCGACTGCCGACCCGCAGTCCTCGAGTCGGGCGAGTGGCGGGGAGAATTAACAGTTCCGCGGCAAGACGGCGACGACGTGCCCGTCCGAGCGTCGGTGACTGGACTGGAGGACGGCGAGTTCGTCTGCGTCGCTCGCGACGTGAGTGAGGAGCGTCGGCGAGAACGCCGGCTCACGGGGTTGACCGAGGCGAGCCGCGACCTCCTCGCCGCGACCGACCGCGACGACGTGAGCCGGATCGCGATCCGGACCGTCGTCGATATCCTCGGCCACGAAATCGCCTGCGTCAGACTGTACGACGCCGACGCCAACGAGTTGGTTCGGACGGTCACGTCGGAAGCGGCCGCGGAGCTCGTCGAGTCGGCGCTCGCGTACGACCTCAAATCGTCGAACGCCGGCGCGGCGTACCGGAGCGGGGAGACCGTCCGGAACGAGTCGCCGACCGGCGAGGCGTACACGGACGACCCGTGTCGGGCCGAAGTCCACGTGCCGCTCGGCGAGTTCGGCGTCCTCAGCGCCTTCGACCGCGAGGCACCGATGGGGGCGGTCGACGTTCGGCTGATCGAGCTGTTCGCCGG
This sequence comes from Halorubrum sp. Eb13, assembly GCF_002252895.1. Taxonomy (NCBI): domain Archaea; kingdom Methanobacteriati; phylum Methanobacteriota; class Halobacteria; order Halobacteriales; family Haloferacaceae; genus Halorubrum; species Halorubrum sp. Eb13. The sequence continues at coordinate 237,126 of NZ_NHPE01000086.1, forward strand.
CGTCGTTCGCTCGGCGTTCACCCGTGCGGAGCGCGAGGAACGACTCCGGACCCGGCGGAGCGAACTGGAGCGCCGCCGCGAGGAGTTGGCGGCGGCTGACCGATTCAACACCCTCGTCACCGAGGTCATTCGCTCGGTCCTGCGAGCGACCAGCGGTGCGGCTGTCAGGCAGTCGGTCTGTGACGAACTCGCCGGCTCCTCGCTGTACGAGGCGGCGTGGATCGCGACCGCGGAGACGAGAGACGACGCCGATGTCGTGACGATCGACTCCAGTGCGGTCGCGACGGGCTCGTTCAGCGAGACCGACGAGGAGTCGTTCCTCACGTCGCCGTTCGCGCGCCGACTGGTCCGGAAGGCACACGACGCTGACACCGCGGTCGTCGAGCGCCGACGCTTCGAGTCCGAGAGCCGTGACGAAGCCGAGTCGGTCGCGGACGACGAGTCCATCGCCGCGGCGGTCCCCGTCGCCTGCGGCCGCCAACGCTTCGGCGTGCTCGCCGTGGCCGGGGCCGAAGAGAGCGGGTTCGCCGAGGCGACGCAGAGCGGCCTCGAACTGCTCGGTGAGACGCTCGGGTTCGCGATCATCGCCGACCGGCGCCGGAACACGCTGATCGAGAGCGACTCCGTCGAACTGGAGTTCTCCTTTGAAAGCCCGCTTGGGGATCTCTCAGCGGCGTTCGACTGCCGGTGTGATCACCTCGGGAGCGTCACCGACGCGGGCGACGCCCACGCCTACGAGACGCGGATCACCCACGGCGACTTCGCCGAGATCCGCGCGTTTCTCGACGACTACCCCGCGGTCCGAGAGTGTCGCCTCGTCGAGCGTCGCGGCGCGACGTGCGTCGTCGAGATCACGGTGGCGGGCGCCCCACCGGGGCTGCTTGCCGAGGCCGGGTTCAGTCTGGTGTCGTTACACGCGAGCGACGGCGACACGAGACTGATGGCCGAGGTCCCGAGCGACGAGGACGTTACGCGCGTACTCGACACGCTCTCGGAGCACTGGGACGGCGTCGAACTGGTCGCCAAGCGCCAGACCCCGACCCGCAGGGCGGACCTCCCGGTCCCGATAGACGGCGCGGCGGGCCTCACCGACAGGCAGCGGTCGGTACTGGAGACGGCCTACGAGGAGGGATACTACGACTGGCCCCGTCGGCACACGGCCGAAGAGGTTGCCGAGAGCCTCGGTATCGCCTCGGCGACGCTGCACCAGCACCTGCGCGCGGCGGAGCACACCCTCGTCTCGTCGTTCGTCGACGACGAGCGAGAGTGACGGAGTGACCCGGGACCCTATGTGTCTCGGTACCCCTCCACCGAGACACGTAGCGTGGGTGACCATACTACTGGGGAGTGACCCCAGAACCATGAGCACCGAACCGATCCCGATATCCCGTCTCGACGGCTCACACGAGCGCACGCAGCGCCTCCTCATCGAGGTCGCCGACGTCTTGGGTCACAAGTGGCATCCGGTCATCCTCACCCAACTGCTGAACGGGGAGCCGCACACGTTCAGCGAGCTCGGGGCGGCGATCGACGACGTGTCGAACAAGATGCTCTCGGACAGCCTCTCGACGCTCGAATCAGAGGGACTCGTCGACCGAGAGGTCGTCAGCGAGAAGCCGGTCCGGGTCCGGTACACCCTGACCCGCCGCGGGCGGGAACTAGAGTCGGTCCTCGATCCGATGCTCAGGTGGGGTCGCGAGCATCTCGCCGGCGATGTAGTCGACCGTCCGCGGGAGCCGGCCGGCCCGCGTCTCCCGGGTCGCCCCGGCGGGGAGGAGGTCGCCGATGAGTAGTCGCTCCGACCGCGGCGGCAGCGCGACCGCAGACGCTCTCGCGACGCGCGGGACCGGTGGCCGGTCGGACCGGGACGACGGGCTCGCAGTGGAGGAGCCCTCCCGCGAGGAGGTGCTCCGCACCGTGTTCGGGCTCGGCGGCCACGACGTCCGGACGTACGACGCGGTCGCCGAGTCGCCGGGATCCACCACCCGGGAGCTCGCAGACGACCTCGACCGCGACCGTAGCAACGTGAACCGGTCGCTGAACCGGCTCCGAGAGGTGGGACTGGTGACGCGGAACCGTCGCCTACTCGATGCGGGCGGGCACGTCTACCAGTACTCCGCCGTCGGATCGAGCGACGACGTCGTCGCGCGGGCGGTCGACCGCTGGCGGTCGGCCGCGCTCAACGCGGTTGTGTCAGAGTAGCGCAGTTTTCACAGCAGTCAGGAGTCGTCGGATTTGCTCGACCGGTTTCGCTGCGCCCACGGTTGCAGAACCGCGTAGACGGCCTCGTTCATCGGGACGGCGACGCCGTGCTCTCGACCCCGCCGGACGACCGCGCCGTGGAGGGCTTCGAGCTCCATCGGCTTGTCGTGCGTCATGTCGTAGTGGAGCGACGAGTACGAGTCCGCGCCGAGGCCCTCGGCGAACTCCATCCACCGGTCGACGGTCCCTTCCGGGAGCTCGATCCCGGCGGCCCGGCCGACCCGACACGCCTCCTGAACGATCCGTCGGTACATCTCCCGGGATTCCTCGTGGCTCCGTATCTCGCCGAGCGGGAGGCGCACCGCCGCGGTCATCCCGGCCTGGGCGCAGATGAACGCGGCCTTCTCCCAGAGATCGGTCCGTATGGCGTCGGACAGCTCGGCCTCCATTCCGTCGGCGCGGTCGCACCGCTCCAAGAACCGCTCGGCCCGGTCGCTGTGCGCGCCGTCCAGTTCGCCGAAGGTGAAGCTAGTCGGACCGCCGGTGTGTTCGACGACGCCCGGCTCCGCGATCGTCGAGAAGATGTAGGCGACACCGCCCATGACGTGCTCCCGGCCGATCTCGGCGGCGAGCGTCTCCTCGTTGTCGAGGCCGTTCTGCAGCGAGACGACGGCGGTGTCGTCACCGAGAAGTGGCCCAAGCTCACGGGCCGCCGCCTCGGTGTCGAATGATTTGACCGTGAACAGCACGACGTCGCAGCGGCCGACGTCGGCCGGGTCGTCGGTCGCGGGGAGATCTGCCGAGAAGTCCCCGTCGACGCTTTCGACGCGAAGGCCGTTGCGGCGGAGCGCGTCGAGATGGTCGCCTCGCGCGATGAGGTGGACGTCGGCGCCGGCCCGAGCGAGACGACCGCCGAAGTACGCGCCGACGCCGCCCGCCCCGTACACCGCGACCTTCACCGGCCCTCACTCTCCGTCGGAATCGGACTGGAGTCTGACATCGTTCGGTACGGTTCGGACCGGTCGTGTTAACCCTTGTCTACTCCCGCCGGTCGCGCAGTTTCCAGGTGGTTCGCCGATCGACACGACTTCTTCGTCGCGGCGGGCGTCGTCGGAGAGCCTTCCCGCACGCCGGTCAGTCGGTCCCGCCGTCTGGCGCGAGCCCGAACGCCTCGTCGCGGACGTGGTGTTCGACGAGTAGCAGGTACGTCGCCTGGCTCCACTGGAGGTTCGAGTTCCAGCGGACCCGACCGCCTCCGTCGACGCGCTCCGGGAGGAGCCCGGCCGTCGTCGTCCACTCGTGGACGTCCTCGAACACGTGGTCCGCGACAGCGTCCGAGCCGCTCCCGCCGAGCCGCCTGGCGACGTCGGCGTACGCCTCGCAGAGCGGCCAGCCGCCGTCTTCGACGGTCCCCGTGGGCGTGTAGCGGTCGCCGGGGTACCGCCCGAGACAGGGCGAGTCGCCAGCGACCCACGCCTCGTCGGCGGCGGCGTCGAGGGTCGCTGTGACGGCGTCGCTCTCGGCGTCGGCGACGTTCCACGGCCAGACGGCCATGAACGACGCCGCGTCCGGCCGGGCGTCGGCCGGCGGATCGGCCGGTGTCTCCGGGCTGTCCGCCGTGACGAGGGCGTCGCCGTACGGCGTGGACTTGAAACAGTACTTCTCGAAGTTATCCGCCCACACCGCCGCCCGCTCACGGCACTCCTCGGCGAACGCCTCGTCCCCGTGCGCGTCGGCGAGCTCCCCCATCGAGCGCAGTCCGGCGATCGCCGCGGCGGTGCCCTCGGTGCTGTGGCCCCAGATCTCCTCCCACGGGTCCTGGTGTTTCTCCGGGAAGCCGTAGCCGTTGTCGTACGAGAGGAGGAACTCGGCGGCGCGCCGGGACATGTCGTAGTGCTCGTCGAGGAGGTCGTCGTCGCCCGTCTCCCGCCAAACGAGCCAGTGGGCGTATATCGGCCCACCGATTTGGTCGAGTTGGAGCGCCCGCCAGTGGGCCTCGCCGGTGACGAAGTAGTTCTGCCACCACGTCCCGTGCCGGTCGATGCCGCGGTCGTCGACGACGTCGCCGGTGATCTGGTTCTCGTCGAACCACCGGAGCGCGAGTCGCGCCTCGCGTTCGGCCCCGGCCGCGACCAGCGCCTGCGTGATGATAACCTGATCGCGGGGCCAGATGAACTTGTACGTCATATCGCTCGGCTTGAACGCGCCGGCGATGACGCCACAGCAGCCGTCCTGCGCGCACTTCATCGCCGTCAGCGATCGCTCGTACAGGTCGTTGACATCGGGGTCGTCTGTCGGCCCGTCCGAGACCGTCTCGTGCCAGTCTTCCCACGCCGCCGCGAACGACTCCCGCTCCGACTCGTAACCGCGGTCGAGGAGCCGGAGGGCGTGCTCGACCGCCGCCTCCTCGCCGTACCCGAATCCCACCCCAGTGAGCCACGACGCAGCGTCGGTCTCGCCGACGTACAGCCCGACGCCCACGTCGAGGTTCCCCTCGGCCCGGTCGGTGTCGTCGATGAATCCGTGGTTCCTCTCGTAGATATCCGCCCACGCGCTCCGGTCCGGGCCCTCCGCGACGCCGGTGTGGCCGATCCGGCGCCCGTCGAACTCGCGGTCCCCGTCGCGGTCCTGTGCTATCGCCACCCACCGGTCGCCGTCGGTCGCGACCACTAGCTCCGCGCCGTCGCGCTCAGTGACGAACGCCTCCTGAACCGCGTTGGGGTCCTCGTGGTCGTGGCCGTGGATTCCGAGGTCGGCGACGGTGTAGAAGGTCCGCTCCGCGACCGTCTCGAACGCCACGTCTGTCTCGATCAGCAGGCCGCAAGTGTCCACGCTCGCGACGACGCGCTGCGTGAGGGTCCCGGTCGATCCGTCCTCGTCGAAGCGGTTCTCGAGGGTTATCTCCGGGACCTCGCTCGACGCGTACGAGACGTCGCTCTCAACGGCGTCGTCGCGGGCGTCCAGCGTGTGTTCCTCGTCGGCGTTCCACGCGAGTGTGTGGAGATCGTAGAATAACTCGATGTCTGACCGAAACGCCGACGTCTCCTCGATAATTGCGCCGTGACGGTCGCGCTGAGGATCGTCGTATCTGTTCGCGGTCAATAGGACGTTCGCACCGTCGTCGCGCGGCGCGCTGAGAATCGCGTCCTTGTCACTCGGTACCGACGGCGCGTTCGACTCGACTGGCATGGTCGGTGAACGATTGGTGCGTTGATAAGACCGAGGCGATAATGTACTTGCGTTACCATTCGGCATGATCATGTTCGACTCTTCGCCGGTGAGCCGATGGTAACCCGTTTACCTCGTGGTTCGGGAAGCGATATGAAGGCGTAGGCCCTCCGATCCGATATGTCATCTGACGCGGCTTCCGGCGGCGGTGCGAAGACAGACGGTATTGTCGACGTGGAGAGCGCGGAGTCGTTCCATGAGGCGGTCGCAGAGAACGATCAAGTCGTCGTCGACTACTTCGCGGACTGGTGCGGTCCGTGTAAACAGCAGACGCCCATCCTCGAGGAGCTGTCCGGCATGATCGACGCGCCGATCCTCGGCGTCGACACCGACGAACACAACGGACTCGCCGCGGAGGCGGGCGTCCGGTCGATCCCCACGGTCGCGGTCTACCGCGACGGCGAGGAGATCGAGCGGTTCGTCGGCGTCACGGGAGCCGACACGATTCGGGCGGCGCTGGAGTGAGGACGGGGAGCGCTGAGACGGTCTGGCGGACATCGGATCGCGGCGGGCGTCGACGCGTCTTCGCATATCAGTTCGGACCCGATGTATTCTCAGCCCTTGACATCCTCTCCGCCCTGAAGGGCGAAGATTCCCACGGCACCGTACCGCTGGGTTGGGGTGTTTACTGTTTGTAGCTGTCTCGGTGACGGCTACTGGCTGTGTCAATCAACCGTTACTCCTATCCCGACTTGGGATTCAGAGGTACTTCTTACTGCACCCTGAAATCCACAACAGAAAGGGTGCTTTCTGTGTGGGTTCGGGCCATCCCGATATTGTCCGATTAGATGGGCGGGTAGACCGCCTCGGCTACCGAGTAGTACGAGAATCACTCACTTGAACCACCCGACCAGAAGTTCCTGGTTACTGTAGAGAATTGTCGGATTCATCCGCGCGCTGAAGCGCGAGGCTTTCTCCTTGATTCTCCGTAACAGGAGCCAGAACGAGAACGGCCGGCCACGAACCCGCATCGTTTTGGCTACTTCCTCCTCGTACAGGAAAGTTAGCAATTCCCGACAGGGTCTCGCGTTCTTGCTGGGGTTTTCTCGACTGGGAGGCGAAGAACTGCGACCGCTCTGTTGAAATACTCAGCAGCCGATTGTTTTTCACCAACAGTCGCTCAGTACAGGGAACACACGTATCAACGTACAGTGCTGCTCCACTAACTTCGTGTCAGTAACCGCCTCTCCGTCTGATGAATTTCTACTCAATTGAGAGACTGCCAGGCGGCAGCGGCTGCATCAATCACCTCTAACGCATCTTGACTTCCAGCTGCTTCCCCCTTCTCGAAATCGTCCTCGGTCTGTCCCATCTGATTGGTTACATGAGCGACGCAAACGACTGGCAACTCTCGAACCTCGGCGAACGTGTACAGCGCCGCTGCCTCCATTTCGACGGCAAGAACTCCTTCTGATCTAGCACGTTCAATCGCAGTCTCCGTTTCCCGAAACGGCGCATCCGTCGTCCACGTCGTTCCCGTGTACACAGGACGTGACACAGTTTTGCACGCTTCTTCGACCGGAGCGCTGAGCTCGTCACCGAGAGTCGCATAACGGCTGGTCGAACGGTAGTGGTGGCTCGTTCCTTCGTCGCGGAGCGCACGCTCAATGAGAACGAAGTACGGTGGATCATCCTTCAGCACAATCTGCCCCGAAGAGGTTACGCTAACGAGAAATCGACAGCCAGCGGCGAACAGTTGCTCCGCAACGAGAACGGCGAACGATGCCCCAACAGCGCATCCCACGATACCGAACACCTTACCGTTCCGTTCGAACCGATAGAGATCAGTGTGGTAGCCGGGCCACGTTTCGACTTTGTCCGCTTCTCCGGTGGCCTTCAGGTGGCGCACGATATCACCGTCCGGATCGAGGAGACAGATATCGGGCACGGAGCGTTCCGGGAGGTCTTTTTGCCGTCGGGCGTTCTCCAGCAGCGCTTCTGGTGTGAAAACGGACGGTTCGTCGAATTCTTTCGCGTCGAAAAGCGGAGAAGAACCTGAACCGGGCGAGTCGGTCATGTCTTTCGTGTTCGCGGGGCCAGACAAGGATATTGTGGTCAGCCGGTTGGGGTCCCGACTATCGCCGAGATGGCGGCAGTCGTCGGATCAGAGCTCTCGAAGACTTCCTCGTCGGAGATACCCAAAAAGAACCCCTGCTCGCCATCGACGTGTTCCAATATCGTTTGGGTCAGCGTCTCAGAACCTCGGTGGATCATCCGCGGTAAATAGGACCCCTCTCGCTGCAGGTTCGATTGCACGTACTCGGAGCGCGTGTTCAACACCAGTGCAACTAGGGCTCCCTCGGAAGCGAGGACGCGGGTCGCCTCGGCAAGCGCTGAATCGACCTCGGGAATGAATTCGAGCGTTGAAACGAAGACGACAGTACCGACCGACGCCGTTGCAATGGGAAGTGCGGTCGCATCACCGAGAACAATCGGTGCAGCAACTCGGTCCCGGGCTGCTTGAACCATATCCTCCGAGCGATCTAAACCGATTATTTCGTAGTTTAAAAGGCGCTCTTCGAGTGACCCGATGCCGCATCCAACGTTCAGAATCCGGTCATCTTCGGTGACGTGCTGTCTGATATAGGCGGCCTCTCGATCCATGACCGCAGTCCCAAACTCGGTCTCACAGAATCGAACGAAACTCCGGACGTCGCTCATCTCATTGGGCGATTGCTATTGAATAAATAACTTATTGCCTGGCGAACTGATGACAGATTAGTCGGCGGTTCGTTCGGTTCGTCGGGTCTTCTCTACTTGTAGCGGGTCGTCGGTGGATGTCGCGGTAACCAGTCGTAGGAACTGTCCCGCGTTCGTGAGGAGTTTGTTCTCCGCTTTCCGGAGGTGTTCTTCGTACGTCGAACGAGCGACGGCCGTCTGATCGGCCAGATCTCGAAGCGAGGTCCCCCGCGGTTGCTCGTAGTACCCACTTTCCAGTGCTAACTGGAGTGCCGCAAGCTGTCGGGCAGTGAGGTCCTCGAACAGTTCACTCGCCGGAGCCAGCATGCTGTGGGGGATCTGCGTCTCCGAAATCGAGGTCTTCGAGAGCAGTTCGATCTCTCTGTCGGATCTCAGATCACCGAGTAACTCCCGGACGTCTTCACCGTCGAATGCTACTACGGTGTAGTGTTCCCAGCCTTGGCGGTAGATCGTCGGCGACTGATACAGACAGTTGTGTTTCTCGAAGCGGTCGATGATGGACCGTTCGAGTGAACAGAGACACGACTGTGTGACAACGTGATACCCGTCGTCATCTTTCGATTCGTGTAGAACGGTTCCGAGGTGGTCGATATCGTCACGCAGCCCGTCGGTCGGGGTCGTCTCTGACGTGATCTCCAGCACTTGGCAGTCGCTCAGCGGCCACTCACGGATGGTCAAGTCCGGATGTCGTTCCGAGATCTCCCGGTACGGACACTCGTGTTTAACGCGAATCGAGGCCTCGTACAAGCTCATACTACGTATTTTGAACGGGTTATGATTAACAGTGCCGGTCATGTCCGGCAGTACTCATATGCGAATATAATCCTATCTACAAACACCGATGCAAGATATCTCGCCGGAAAAACTCAGCGAGCAGTTGCGACATGGCGACGGCAAGCCACTCGTCCTCGATATTCGCCATCGAGAAGACTTCGAGGAGTGGCATATTCCGGGTAGTGTCAACGTCGATGTCTACGACGAATTAACCGACAACCCTGAACAAGCCAAAGAACACCTATCGGACCTCCCCCGTGAAGAGGAGATTGTTACCGTCTGTGCCGCAGGTGTCGTCTCGGAGACCGCGACGCAAGTGCTCCGAGAACTGGACTACGACGCGGTGACGCTCACGGACGGACTGAACGGTTGGAGCCGCGTACACCGGCAGGCGACGGTTCCGGTCGATCTCGATGGCACGCTCATTCAGGTTGCACGCCCGGGGAAAGGCTGCCTCTCACACGTCCTCATCTCTAACGGCGAAGCCGTAGTGTTCGACCCGTCACACTATCTCGACGAATACGACGTGATTCTGGACGAGTACGACGCCGACCTCATCGGTGTCTTCGACACCCACGCACACGCGGACCACGTCTCGGGTGCCGCGGAACTCGCAGATCGTCACGGCGTCCCGTACTATCTCCACCCGAAGGATGCGCTTGCCATCGATGCGACGCCGGTTGAAGATGGACAAACTGTCACGGCCGGTAGTCTCGATATCGCGGTCATTCACACACCGGGACACAGCGAAGGGAGCGTCTCGTTCGATATCGACGGTGCGGTGTTGATCACGGGCGATACGCTCTTCCACGAGAGCGTCGGGCGTGTCGAACTCGGCGTCGAAGCCGGTATCGAAGACGCCGACGTCGAACAGAACGCTGCGACGCTTTACGAGAGCCTTCAGCGGCTGCTGAACAGGCCAGACGATGCGGTTGTGCTGCCTGCACACGATCCCGGCTCGCCTGAACCGCCGGTGACTGCGACCCTCGCTGAGGTCAAAGAACGGAACACGGACCTCGGCCGCGACCGCGACGAGTTCGTCGAAGAACTCGCGTCGGATATCCCGGACCATCCCCCGAATTTCGAGCGTGTCAAGCGAACGAACGTCGGTCGAGAGTCGGTTCCTACCGACGAGTTAGCTGAACTGGAGCTGGGTCCCAACAACTGTGCTGCCGAATAAACATGAGTACGGGTACTGAAATCAAACAGGGAATCCGCGAGCACCTCGGGCAGTTCTCGCTACACGTCCTGCTCGTGTTCGCCACCGGATTGACCATCGGGTCCGAACGGACCGTCGTCCCCGTTCTGGGAGAGGACGTCCTCGGCGTCACGTCGTTCCTCGTTATCGGTTCGTTCGTCGTCTCGTTCGGGATCGTGAAGTCGATCCTCAATCTCTACGCCGGCAAATGGGGCGAGGAGTACGGCCGGAAGCCAGTTCTCGTCGCCGGATGGGCGACGGCACTCCCCCTACCGGTCATCCTCATCTTCGCTCCGAGTTGGGGGTGGATCACGGTCGGCAACATCCTGCTGGGTATCAACCAAGCGTTGACGTGGAGTATGGCGATCAACGCGAAGATCGATCTCGCAGGATCCGACCAGCGCGGTCTCGCAGTCGGCATCGATGAATCGTTCGGATACACCGGCGTCGCTGTCGGTGCGTGGCTCACTGGCGTCATCGCCGGGCAGTGGAGCCTTCGGCCCGAACCGTTCTACTTCCTCGCAATAGTCGTCGTGCTGGCGTTCCTCATCTCGATCTTCCTGATCAAAGAGACCGTCCAGTACGCCCAGGCCGAAGGTGACGACGACCACCGCGACGCGAACTTGCCGTTCAACGAGGTGGTAAAGCGAGCGACCTACGGCGACAGAACGCTGTTCGCTGCGGCTCAGGCCGGCCATATCGAGAACTTCGTGGACACGCTGTTCTGGATCGCCGTCCCGCTGTATCTGGTGAGCCAAGGCCTCGGTATTGCGGCTGTCGGTGTCGTCGTCGGCGTCCACAGCGCGATGTACTTCCTCCAGATTGCGACCGGTGGGCTCGCTGACCGTATCGGCCGCCGACCGCCCGTGATCTGGGGGATGTTCCTCGCAGGGGCCGGCGTCCTCGGAATGGTGCTCGTCGAGGGGTATTTCGCGTGGGCCGTCTTGGCCGCTGTCTCCGGTTTGGGTATGGCATTACTGTATCCGAACCTGATGACTGTGCCGAGCGACGCCGCTCACCCGACGTGGCGGTCAGCGGGTATGGGTGTCTATCGAATGTGGCGTGACTCCGGCTACGCAGTCGGTGCAATCCTGATCGGACTTTCGATGGAGCTCGTCAGCGCCGAAGCCGCATTCTACATGACTGCACTTCTCATGTTCATCTCCGGCGCCATCGTGTACGTCTGGATGGAAGAGACGCACCCAGACTTTGGGACACACGAGCCGCCCGCACCTGCGACGGAGCGACCAACTGACACAGTCACTCAAGACTAGTTCAATATATCCGGCTCTGTTGAAATCCTCAGCAAGTGATATATTCTGACCCAGTCGCGGTCAGTACAGAGGATTCATCTCTCAATCACTGGTCGTAGAGCAGAATGTCTCGTCAGGAGTTTCGTGAGCAGAGAAGTGAAAAGTAGAAGGCCGTATTCCGATATATGCCACCGTGCAGTCCCCGTGACTCTGATCGTCTGCGTAAACAAATGAATCTGTCATCCCATCGTCAAGACCTACTGTGACGGTGTATTGATCTACACGAGCGCTCCACGCGTCGTCTATAGTGATACCAGATTCAGAGCTATCAGATGGTTCTAGTGAATATTCACTATCGACGACCGTTGTGTCTCCCTGTTGTATCCGAAGTTGAACCACAATGTCGCCTGCTCGCTGGTTGGCTAATACAACACCACCTAAATGAAGTCCCTGCTCGAAACCGGCCTCTAGGCATCCTGACGTTCCGAGGAGTCCCCCACCTGCTGCAATACAGAATCTCCGCCGGTGCATACGCAAGTTACGGAATTGGATTAGAACAGCACTGAACGAAAGTGTGACGATTACAGAACCATCACGGAACTTGCACCACTGAACGACGATCAATACGCAGTTCTCATTGACCGGCTGTTTCAGGCAATAATATGTTTGAAGAAGAGGATTTCAACAGAGCCATATATCCCCACTCGTTAACCAACAGCTGTTTCAGACGGTAATGTGTCCGGAAAATAGGTATTCAATAGAACCACTGCGATGGCTTGCCGACGTCACCTTCATGTGGAGCACGCCTTTCGCATCGGTCTCAAGATTTCGACTGGGTCACCGCTCTGTGGACGGCGAGTAACGCGCTCCGAGACTGGAATCGTCCCGTCTGTGCGATGTATCCACACAGCTCTTATAGTTACTTAAGGTAACCGTACGTCTTCAGCGGTATGGACGAGAGCACAGACCACACGAACAGAGACGACGGAACCGACGACTGTACGACGACGGCGTCGTTCGATGACCACGGCATCGACGACGGGTCGGAACTGATCCGGCGCACCTACTACCGGCTGGTCGCCGACGGCTGGGACAGCTTCGAGCCGACCGAGCGCTTCCTCGACCGCCTCGCGGACGCGTTCACGCGATCGTATCTCACCGCGGCCGACGCGTACGAGCTCCCGCCGCACGTCGCGGCCGCGGTCGACGACGCCCGCGCTTGGGCCGGGGTGGAGTTCGCGGACGAACCCGACGCCGACCTGCGTGGGACGGTGCTCCCGGCGTTCTACCGGCACGCCGCCGGCTTCCACTGCGCGTACCGAGACTGAATCGGACGCGAACCGCCGGTGTCTAGGAGGCGTCCCGCGGTTGTGCGACCCGATAACAACACACGTTTTTGTTTGCGCCGGCCGACGGCACGATCATGTCTGATACGTTACCGACGGAGTCGTACGACGTGGTCGTCGTCGGCGGGGGGCCCGCCGGGCAGACCGCGGCGCTGTACAGCACTCGATTAGGCCACCGGACCGCCTTGGTCGACCGCGGCGGCGGCCGCGCGGCGATGATGCAGGAGGTCCACAACCTGATCGGCACGCGAGAGGAGACGAGCGGGAACGAGCTGCTCGGGGTCGGGAAAGAACAGCTGGAGGAGTACGGCTGCGCCCTCCACCGCGACGTGATCGCCTCGTGTAATCGCGCGGGCGACGACGACCGCATCGCGCTGGAAGGGAACAGCGCCGTGTACGAGGCCGACGCCGTCGTCCTCGCGACGGGTTTCAACGACGTGCGCCCCGATCCGCCGCTGCCGCGAACCGGCCGCGGGCTCCACTACTGTCTCCACTGCGACGCGCACATGTTCGTCGACAAGCCGGTGTACGTGATGGGACACGCCGAGAGCACCGCGCACGTGGCCGGTATCATGCTCAACTTCACGGACGACGTCGACATCCTGACGCGGGGCCACGAACCCGAGTGGAGCGACGACACCGCCGACATGCTCGAGAACCACCCGATCGACGTGGTGCACGCGGACATCTCCGGCGTCCAGAACGGCGAGGACGGCTGGCTGAAGGCGCTGGAGTTCGAGGACGGGACGACTCGCGAGTACAAGGGCGGGTTCGCGATGTACGGCTCCGAGTACAACAACGGGCTCGCCCGCGAACTCGGCTGCGATCTCAACGACGACGGGACTGTCGACGTCGGCGACCACGGTGAGACGTCGGTCGACGGCGTGTACGCTGTCGGCGACGTGACGCCGGGTCACAACCAGCTCCCGATCGCGCTCGCCGACGGCGCGAAGGCCGGCATCTCGATCCACTTCGCACTCAGAGAGTTCCCGCGAACGCCCGAGGCGCTGCGGGAGGCGGGTCCCGTCCGCGATGAGGAGGTCCCCGGCATCCCGGACGAACTGCTCGAACAGGCGGTCGACTTCCACACGTACGGCGGGGACTGACCGCACTTACTGCTCGTCGCGGTCGGAGCTCCCGCCTCCGGTTCCGGAGCCTCCGCCGTCGACCCGAACCGCGTACTCACCGATGAGCCGCGCGTACGCCTCGGCGTTCTGAGCGAGCGCGTCGACCGTTGTGTACTCGTCGACCGCGCGGCCGGCTGGAGCGAGTTCTCCACGTCGTCGACGCGGACGCGTTTCATACCCGCCAGTGCGCGGCCAGTCGAATAAACGGCGCGGCGCTGCGCGGCGGCGGTCCCAACCCGCGGACGACCGAGTTATGTCGGGCGAGCGCCAGTCGCCGACGTGAACGTCCGACGAGTCCTTCCCCGAGACGCGATCCCGAGCGTCGACGAGCCTCGGTTCAACGGCGCGTACGACGGGGACCCCGACGACGCGGTCGTCGCCGTAACAGCCGCCGATCCGCCGCGCGCGTATCCGGTACGGTACCTCGAGTTCCACGAGATCGTCAACGACGCCCTCGACGGGGCGTCCGGCGACGACCCGATCGCCGTCACGTGGTGTCCGCTCTGCGGGAGCGCGGTCGCGCACGACCGGAGCCACGCGGGGCGGACGCTCGAGTTCGGCGTGTCCGGGAAGCTCGCGGACGACGACCTCGTGATGTACGACCGAGAGACCGGAAGCGAGTGGAAGCAGTCCACGGGCGAGTGCATCGCCGGCGAGTTCGAGGGCGAATCTCTCGCCGTCCGTCCGGCGGCCGTGTTATCTGCCCGGGAGTTCCGCGAGTCGTACCCGGACGGCGTCGTCCTCGACCCGCCGGGAGGAGAGAGCGAGGCCGCGAGCGACGGCGACGAGCCCGCGCCTATCGACTACGCCGAGTCGCCGTACGAGGCGTACGCCGCGGGCGAGGGGTTCGGACTCGCAGCGCACCGCGGCGCGGCGGACACCCGAGAGTGGGACGGCCCCGCGGACCTCGATCCGAAAACCGTCGTGTTGGGCGTCGAGTTCGATGGGGAAGCGGTCGGCTTCGCCTTTTCCCGGGTCCGGGCGGCCGGCGGCGTCGCGCGGGCGACGGTCGGCGAGCGGGACGTCGTCGCCTTCGCGACGGACGACGGTATCCACGCGTACGCGGACCCCGGTCACGACTTCGAGATGACCGACGCCGGCGTCATCGGCGACGGGACGACGTGGAACCCGCACACGGGTGCCGCGACGGACGGCCGCCGGCTCGACCGACTACCGGCGCGACGACTCTACGCGTTCACCTGGCTGGACGACCACGGTCCAGACGCGTTTCACCAACCTGACTCGCTCGACTGAGCCGCCGGTCTTCGCCGAGCCGGCGCTCTCGGTCGGGCCCCAGCTCACCGCCGACGCCCCGCCGCGCCCACGCCCCCGTACTCGACGCCGGTGAGGTCGGCGACGTCCCGCTTCCACGTCGTCAGGTCGCGGCGCTCGAAACTGGTCAGCGAATCGTGGCCGCGCGCCGGGGCGTGTGTGGGTTCTCGATCCGCGAGGTCGCTCCACGTCGCAATCCGCCCGGGGTCACGGGTATCGAGTGCGCTCATCGGCTCAGTCACCCCCCTCTGCGTCTGCTTTCCAGCCGCTCGCCCCCAGACTCGCGTCGCCGATCAGTGGCGTCATTGACGACCGTAAACAGCGGTTCACGGGGCATAACACTCGGGTGAGTCGGAGGTAACTATCCCACCGACGAACCGGGATTCAGGTGTGTGAACGCGTCACGGACGCGTAACCCGGTCACGCGCCCCTCAGACAACGCTTATGTCAGGTGTCGCTTCGGGAGTGACATGGCGACAGAGACCGAGGCGGCCGCGTTGCAGCCGCTCACGACCGCGGAGATGGAATCGACGATGGCCGGGATCAAGCGCATGCTCAAGATCGGCGCGGCGTTCGCCGTCGTGGGTTACCTCCTTGTCGGGTTCGCGCTCTTCCTCGAGATCACTGCGTTCCACCCGCTGTTGGAGGAGTACTTCGCGACCCACACGGGGTGGAGCCTCGCCGGTGGCGGCGCCGACAGAGCGGGAGAAACCGCGCTCAACTCGCAGCTCGCGGCGATCCACTCCTTCCCGTCCGTGCTGCTCTGGCTGAAGCTGGGCGGCGTCGCGCACGTCCTCGTCGGGATCTTCGTCGCCCTCGCGGCGATCGTCCGGACGCTGGCGCTGATGCCGCACCGCCTGGCGTACGAGATGGCGAACGAATAGGATCGTACCGCGTGTCGGGCGTCACGTCCTCGATAGCGGCACGGAAAACGCCTCTCCGAACGGATTCGTGTACCCGATCCCGAGGCGATCGTACGCGGTCGAGGGAATCGAGAGATCGACGAGCAGGAGGTCGCCGTCGACCGCCGCGACCCCCGTCTTCGGCAGAGCGAGCGTGGCCGTGAGATCCGGTTCGACCGCGACGCCCGGCCGCTCTCCCGTCGTCGCGTTCGTGCCGGAGGGGACGTCGAGCGACACGGTCGCTTCCGACGCGCTGCCAACGGCCTCGATCAGTTCTGCCGTGGCGCCGCGGGGTTGGCCCGTCAGTCCGTAGCCGATCAGCGCGTCGATGACGACACCCTCGAGCGCCGCGTCGATGTCGGGGTCGGGGTCGGAGTCGCCGTCGGCCGCTTCGACCGGCACGTCCATCGCCTCCAGTATTCCGAGCTGTTCCGCGGTGACGCCGTCGACTTCGGCCCGGGCTCGGTCGAGAACGACTCGGACGGAGAGGTTCCGATTCGCAAGATGCCGAGCACACGCCAGCCCGCCGCCGCCGTTCCCGCCGTTGCCGGCGAGCACCGTGACGGGGAGTTCGCTCCGGTTGCTCGATCGGACCTCAAGAACGGCCTCAGCGAGCCCTCGACCGGCGTGTTCCATCATCCGGGGTAGATCGAGACCGACCTCTTCGACTGCAACGCGGTCGACCGCCCGCATCTCTGCGGCTGTGACCGCCGTCACGGGGCGACCGTCCGGATCGACGAACGTAGCCGTGTCCATGCGTAGCCGTTCGAAACGGGGATTAAAAAACGGTGGTCGTCCGCGAGGCCCACCCGGGAGTGTGTGTCCTGAACGCCGACTCGTCACGCGATGACGTGTCACCCGCGATCCGGGGCCTCCAGCGGCCGTGTATTGCGCCGGAGAGGGATTCCGGGAGGCCGACCCGGTCACGGTCTCAGACCCCGAATGTGGTCACGAGGACGACCCCGCCGACGACCCCGAAGACGATCCCGAGCCCGCGCTCCATGAGCCCGCTCGGGACGTACTTCCCGGCGCGGGCACCTATCGTCCCGCCGACAAGCACCCCTGGGATCGACCAGACCACCACGTACCAGACGGGCGTCGCGGCCAGCGCGTGGACGGCGGCCCCGGCGACCGCGGCGATCGCGAGCACGAACACCGACGTGGCGACGGCGACCCGCGGCGGCATCCGACACCGCGCCACGAGCTGGGTCGTCACGATCTCGGGGAGGCCGGCACTGATCAATCCCGTGATCGCTCCGCCGAGCGCCGCGAGCGCGACGCCCGGCGGGCGCCAGCAGGTCGGGTAGACGAACCGCTCGCCGCCGCTGGCGGTGACGACGGTGGTACCGCACTCCGCGTTCTTCTTTTCGAGGAACTCGACCTCGCGCTCGCCGGGTTCGGTCTCTTCCGGGGAGTCGGAGTACAACAGGAACCCGCCGAGCACGAACAGCCCGACGCCGAACCCGCCGCGCAACAGCGTGTCGGGGACGTAATGTGCCGCGAACGAGCCGATCACGATCGCCGGCAGCGCGCCGACCAACAGCCACTTCGCGGTCGCGTAGTCGACGACGCCCTGCTTGACGTACGACCGGAGACCGTTCCCCATCCCGAACACTTCAGTCATCAGGCCCGCGCCGACCGCCTGCGCGGGACCGAGCCCGACGGCCAACAGGAAGAACGGGCTGAAAAAGAGCGCGCCCGAGACGCCGGCCGCGATGGCGACCATCGAGAACAGCACCGACGCGGGGAACACCCACCAGTGATCGAGGACTCGATCGACCGACACTACTGAGAGCAGCGGCAGCGGGTCGATCCCGGTCATCAGTGCGAGTGCGTCCGCCATCGATCACGCTGAGTGGTGCGCGCCGTGGCCGACCCACAGCAACAGCAGGTGCGTCGCGATCGCGAGCGGGAGCCAGCCGACCGGCAGTGCCGCCGCGACGGGATCGACCGCTCCGAAGACGTAGACCGCCGGGAACGCGATCGCCGTCCAGAACGCGGCGCGTCGAACGGCCGCTTCTATCCCGCGACCGACCGCCGAGCCGGCCGCCGCGGTACACCTGCGCACCGGGCGGTCGTCGCGCAGACATCCCGGGCGACGACCGTCCGCGTTCGTGTTCGTGCGCACGCCTTACACCGGGAGCAGCGCGAGTCCCGCTCCCAACACGACCCCGTAGACGACGTGGAAGAAGCCGAACGAAGCCATCGTCTTCGGGTCGGGTTCCATCGCGAGGACGATCCGCATCCAGAACATCATCCCGCCGACCATCAGGACGAGTCCGAAAGCGAGCCCCCAGAGTACGCTCCCGACGAGGACTCCCGCGCCGACATCCAGCACGAGGGCGGTCGCGCCGACCGCGAAGGCGGCCCCCGCGCCGACCCCGTACAGCATGTGGAGCAGCATGCCCTGTTTCATGTACGACTCGGGCCCCTCGTCGCCGACGTACTTCGCCCAGAGGGCGGCGGTCGGCGGCGGCGAGCTGTCTCCCATCGTCATCATGAACATCGTCATGACGACGGTCGCGATCAGTCCAGCGATCAGTCCGGTGAATACGCTTACCATGATGTGTGACACGCGCCGGCGAACCGACGCAGGTTACCTCTAGTAACCTAGATACGAGACTACCCAATAAAAGCGCGCGAACGGATCGGTAACCGGGTTACCGGCCGGTAATCGTCGTCGTCGGTAGTGCTCACAGGTACGACTTCCCGTCTGGCAGTTCGCACTCGTCGCCGTGACACTGCGCGGCGTGTTCGACGGCCGTGAGGTCCGGCTCGTCGTCCGTCTCCCCACTTCGCCACGCGTACTGGACGGTGCGGTCGGGATCGACCACGCAGACCGCCGAGCGCGCGACCCCGCGGTGGTCGTCCATCTCGTCGGCGCGCACGTCGTACGCCTCGGCGACACGGCCGTCGCTGTCCGAGATCAGCGGGAAATCGATCCGGTGTTTCTCCGCGAACGCGCGGTGGCTGTAGACGCTGTCGGTCGAGATACCGAGGACGACGGTGTTCTCCAGCAGCGACAGCGCCTCACTGTCCCGCAGCGTACACATCTGTGTCGTACAGACCGGATGGAAGTCGAACGGATAAAACACCAATACGACCGCCCACCCGTTATCGGTGTATTCGGCCAGGCTATGGGTGTCGATCCGTCCGCCGCCCGCACCCGGAAGTTCGAACGTCGGCGCCGTCTGTCCGGTTCGGAGCATACGTGTCAGTCGGCGTCGGGACGGCATGAGCCCCGGCCGATAGTGTGGTGTGATCGCACACGCTGTGGTCCGGGTCAGGTTATCCGATCAAGTCGATGGGCTCGAGCCGCCCGCCAGACAGTGCTTCCGCCCCGCACACGTAGCAGCCGTCTACGACCATTCGCCGCTTCGCAGCGGTATGACGCTCGCGCTCTCGATCGAACTGACGGCGACGATCGCCGTCG
Source organism: Halorubrum sp. Eb13 (assembly GCF_002252895.1). Lineage (NCBI taxonomy): Archaea > Methanobacteriati > Methanobacteriota > Halobacteria > Halobacteriales > Haloferacaceae > Halorubrum > Halorubrum sp. Eb13. The sequence continues at coordinate 256,561 of NZ_NHPE01000086.1, forward strand.
TCGTCGCGGTCGCAGGCACCGTCAATGGCGTCATGGGATTCGACTTCGCCGCCGCCGGGAGCGACCGCTCGACCGTCGGCGGCCCCTCGGCAGCCGAACCGCTCGATCCGTCAGAGCCGTCGTCAATCGACCCAGATTCGGCGCCGGCGTCGGAGGATCCGAGACACCCCGAGACCGACGATATCCCGACCCCGAGGGCGCCGAGCAGGGTTTGTCTGTGAATCAGTGTCATACAATAAATCAGAGTCAACGGATGTAAACAGCGTTCAGATCGTGCGTCGAGAGCGCACGGACGGTTCGTCCGAACCGAGAAAGTGCTCGACCGTCGAGTGGTGATCAACCCGTCATCGACCGATGGCTGCCAACACTCGGTCCCGGATCGTCTGCCGGTCTGGAAGCGGCGGAAGCGTCGTCGAGAGCGCACCGACGAGTCCGCCCCAGAGGAGGTGACCGACGAACGAGGCCTGGCCGAGATTCGGGAGCGGCGTCGCGACTCCCACGGCGTTCAACCAGAGGCTCATGACCACTCCCGCCAAGACGAACCACAGGAAGAGCCCGTACGCGACCCCCGCGGCGACGCTGGCCCCGACGGACTCACCGAGCAGCCTGCCGGGTATCTCGGAGCGGACAACGGTGAACACGGTCGCGAACACGGCGCTGTGGAACAGGTGCGCGACCCACCCCACCGACGAGACGGACGCTCCGTACAGCGCGCCGATCACCGGCAGTGTTCCGGTCGTCGCCTGAAAGAACGCGCCCATCGCGACACCGGCCGCCAGCCCGATGCCGAGCGTCCGCCACAACGTCCCGCTCGCGAGTCCCGGCGTGTCGCCCGCCGTGCCGGTTCGGCCGGTTCGCGGGAGCCGCACCCGGAGGGTAGCCGCCTCGCCGGTGTCGTCGACGCCGATATCCCCGCCGTATCTCGCGACGAGGAGCCGGACGACCGGGACGCCGTAGTCCACGTCGTTCCGCTCCTGTTCGGGGATTCCCTCGACGAGCACTTCCCGTTCCCGAGCGCTGAGCCACGCTCTGGGGGCCGTGACGGACAACTCGACGTACCGGTCCCCGACGTCGATCGCGAAGGGATCGGCGCCCGAGTCCGCCCAGTCGGGGAGCGCCGCGAGTTCGTCGAGCAGCCGGTCAACGTATCGGTCCGCTCTGATCGTCACCGACGGGACCGCCACCGCCGATGCGTCTCGATCGGTGCGCTCCGCATGTCTCCGGATCGCCTCGTCGAGCCGTACTGGTCCGAGCGCGCTACCGCCGTCGACCGTGCCGACGGTGAGAAAGCGCGTCTCGTCTACTGCCCGTTCGATCCGCGCGATCGCGTCGGTGATCGCCGTCTTGCTTCGGTCGGCGGTTTCCTCGCGCTCCTCGAACAGAATCTCCGAGTGCCCCCGGAGGATCGTGACGGAGTTCCGGACCTCGTGTCTGAGGATCCGATTGAGGAGCCGCGCCTGTTCGATCTGCCGGTCCACAGTGGCCTGCCGTCGGTCCGTCTCCGCGCCGCGGATCCCGACGAGCAGTCCCGCGCCGCCGCCGACGATGCCGACGGCGGCAGCTGTGGCGGTGGCGTCTCCCGACGACGACGCAATCAGTAACGGACCGAGCACGAGTCCGACCGCAGCGGCGCCGCCGAGGAACCAGCCGAGGACGGTCCGGGTGTATGTCCGGTCACGGGTGCTGACTGCGAGGTTGATCCCGTACAGGACGACGCCGAATCCGACCGCTAACACCAGTACCGCGCTCATCTCCATCACGAACCCCCGCTCTGTTACCAACAGGTCGGCGACCGTCCCCCGCGTCAGCGCGAACGCGACGACCGCTATCACGACGCCCTCGGATTTAAATGCGAGACGGTCGCTCGGAGACGGTCGGTCCATACGTTCGATTATTGACCGCCTGTAAAGAAGTGTACCGGTTGTGTGGCTCGACCGCGCTACCTCGTGAGGAGTCGCATCGATCAGCCGTCTGTCGACCACAGACGATTCATACGTGGAAAGACGCCGCGTAGCCGGGTTCCCCTACGACGCCGGTCCTACTCTGCCGCCGCCAACCGCTCGACGACGTCGTCGGTCTCGGCGGTCTCGTGGGCGATGAACCCGTCGTTCGTGAGCGCCGCCTGAAGCGCCTGTTCGCCGGCGGCCGCCGTGGCGTCGGTCACGGTCGGCACCTCGAAGCCGTTCTCGACGACGTCCCGCAGGTGCGACTCTACGCAGAGATTCGCACTCATCCCCACGAGCACGATCGTGTCGATACCGCGCTGACGGAGCTGGATCTGCGCGTCGTTGCTCCAGAACCCGGAGAGCTGCTCGTGCGGCGAGAGAACGGTCGTGTTGTCGTCCGGTTCGAGCTCGGGAACGAAGTCGGCGCCGTCGCCCGCGGTGTCGAACATCCGCGTGTCGAACATGATCTGGTCGATCGTGTTCAGGTGTTCCCAGCTCTCGTACTCGGCGTCCTCGTACTCGTGCGGCGAGTAGAAGACGGGCATGTCGCCTTCGCGAGCGGCGTCGCAGAGTCGGCGGAGCTTGTCGACGACGGCGTTCTCCTCGACGGTCTCGCCGACCTTGTCCCACACCACGCTCTCGGGCTTCAGGAAGTCGATCTGCGGGTCGGTGATCAGGACGGCCGTGCTGTCGGCGTCCATTTCGAGTTCGCTCTTAGTTACCTACAGTAACCTAGTATGAATGGGTAATTGAAAAGTTCGCGCGAACGGACGGGTAACCGGGTTACCGGTCGGCGTGACAGGTATCATTTTCTCACCTACTTACTAAACGTACCTTTATTTTCGTGGCGATCGTGGATCCGGTATGAGTACCGATATCGAGCCGTTAGAGGTGTGGTGTGCGGGCAGCGACTGGTGTCCGATCACGACGACTGCGACGCTGATCGGTAAGAAGTGGCATCCGGTCGTTATTCACCGACTCTTGGAGAACGGGCCGCTGGGATTCAATGCACTCAAAGAGGAGGTCGACGGGATCTCAGGGAAGGTCCAGTCGGACGTCCTCGAAGATCTCGAAGAACACGGGTTCATCGACCGGACCGTCATCAGCGAGAAGCCGTTCCGCGTGGAGTACTCGCTGACCGACCGCGGGCGGTCGCTCGAACCCGTGATCATCGCCATGCGTGACTGGGGGCGAGAACACCTCACCGCTCCGGAGGACCAGTGAACGACTCGAGCGAGTCGGCGATGAACGTGATTTCAGTCCTCCCGAAGGACGCGATCCCGAGCATCGACGACCCGACCTTCGGTGACGACTACTTCGGCGACCCCGACGACGAGGTACTGATTGTAGAGCCCGGCGACGAGGCATCCCCAGCGCGCGCCTACCCGATCCGGATCCTCAACTACCACGAGGTCGTCAACGACGTAGTCCCGACTGCCGACGGCGGCGAGGACCCGATCGCGATCACGTGGTGTCCGATCTGCGGCAGCGCGGTCGTGTACGAGGTAACCGTCGGCGGCCGGGGGCTCACCTTCGGCGTCTCGGGGAAGTTGGCCGACGACGACCTCGTGCTGTACGACCGCGAGACCGACTCGGAGTGGAAGCAGTCTACCGGTGAGTGTATCGCGGGCGAACTCGCCGGCGAAGTGCTCCGCGTTCGACCCGGGCCGATGACCACCTACGCGGCCTTCCGCGAGGCGTATCCGGACGGGACCGTGCTCCAACCGGAGTCCGAGGGGTCGGCCGCGGCGAGCGGCTACGACCCCTCCGGATACGAGGCGTACGAAGAGCGCGAGGCGTTCGGCCTCCGCGGGATGCGGGGCGAGGGCCCGGAGCGCGAGTGGAACCGGGACGACCTCGATCCGAAAACGATCGTCCTCGGCGTGACGCCGGCCGACGGCGGCGCTTTAGGCTTCCCGCTGCCCGTCGTCGAGGCGGCCGGCGGCGTCGTGGCGGCAACGGTGGGTGAAACTGATGTTGTTGTCCTTGCGACCGACGACGGCCTCCACGCCTTCGAGCAGCCGGCATTCGAACTTCGAATTGAGGACGACTCGGTCAGAGGTGATGGCGCGACGTGGACACTCACAACGGGCGAAAGCAGTGACGGCCGCAGGCTCCGGCGTGTCGAAAGCCGCCGTCTCTACGCGTTTGCGTGGCAGGACGGCCACGGGCCTCGTTCGTTCCACTTTTTGTGAACGTATCACGGTGCGTTGTAATCGTCGGACTGTCGCAGACGTCACATTCATACGCCATATTTAATATCATTTAAATCTCAGTTTCTGCTGGAGGAATCAGAGGCACATGCTCTCCTCCTCTCCGTTATGATCAATAATCCGTCCTCGCTTGGTCATTGTGCTACCTGTAATCGTGTGATCTCACAGGCATGGAAACGTATTGAATACGAACGAGCAGACGGGAATATCGGTGTTTTTGCTAAGTGTCCAGCATGCGCTGAGGTTGTGAACTACCCTCCCCTACTCGCTCACGGCTGACGCCGTTCGTTCCTTGAGGGTAGGGCTTCCTGTTTCCACGACGCGCTCTGCAGATACAGACGTATCCACAGGGAGCGCAGCCTCCACAGGCGTTGATTCCGGCGGAAGGTCTTCTCCCGTGCCACGAGATCTCACCGGAGGAACTGGGAGAGAACGCGCTGCTCGACTCGCGCTACGTATTCAGCACGCCTCAAAGAACATTTCACTGATTGAGAATTTCAACACAGCAGTTGAATCCGGACTCGAATATTAGCGGCACAGTCTGTTCCTCGATTCGCGCACGGTCTCATTGGCGGTATAGCGAAACTAACGAACCGATTGCCATTACTACCCCGACAACGATCAGCGCACCGCCCGCCTGCGTTGAATTGTTGATCATTGACCAGCCGACTGCCGCCGTCGCGGTCCCAGCTAGAAAGAGTAAGAACTTCCAGACAGCGTTTGGAATGAACTCTAGTAGTATGTCAACAGCAAACTCTAGAATTTCATCTATCATGACGTTTGGATGTCGACTTTCTCCCACGACGAAAGTCGTGGGCTTCCGCCTCGTACTTCTTTGACATCCTCTCCGCCCTGAAGGGCGAAGATTCCCACGGTCCCGCACCACTGGTTTGGGGTGTTTGCGGTTTGTAGCTGTCCCGGTGACGGCTACTGGCTGTGCCAATCAGCCGTTACTCCTATCCCGGCATGGGATTCAGAGGTACTTCTTACTGTACCCGAACACTCCAACAGAAAGGGTGCTTTCTGTGTGTGGTCGGGAATCCCGATATTGTCCGATTAAGTGGGCGGATAGACCGCCTCGGATAACTATTGGTACGACAATCACTCAGTTAAAACACCCGACCAGAAGTTTGTGGTTGCTGTAGAGAATTGTCGGATTCATCCCCGCGCTGAAGCGCGAGGCTTTCTCCTTGATTCTCCGTAATTCCAGTGGATTGTCGACTGCGTCGGTGCGTATACGCACTGTGGCACTCACGGTAAGAATCCGAGGACGGTTAGTTGCCAGACGAATAGAATCGCTAGCCCCGCGAGCACTGTTTGGTGGATTCTCGCAGCTAGCGACCAGTGTGAGTGCCGCCAGCCTGAGACCGCTCCGGCGACAGTCCCGAGTGCGAACACCGCAACGACGTACGGGAGTGCGAGCACTGCTTGCAGCCAAGCCGGTACGATGAGGAGTGCGAACTGATCGAGGTTCATGAGTGTGAACACGAAGCTCCCGGCGAACACAAGCACTGTGACACAGAACCCGACGGCTGAGGCCCGGCCAAGCCACGCGGGGTTCCGCACCCGCTGTCCGAGGGCGATGCCCCTGCGTCCTTCTTTTGTTGCCTCGCCGGAGTTGGACGGCGACTGTGGAGTTGTCACTGCGATCCCTCCTTATTGCGGTCTGGTTGAGCCGTCTCGTCATCGGGTGTGGATCCGCCGTCGCTACCAGATCGGAAGCGACTGAGACGCCGCCAGCCGCTGATTCCCGCCCACCCGACGAGAGAAAGAGCGGATCCCCCGGCTGCGGCTCCGACAGCTCCGAGCGTGACCTTGCGCTGGTCAGGCATCGTGACCGGGAGGAAGGTAGTCGACGGTTGACTGTTAAGGTGCAGTTGCGTGACACGCCCGTCCGCAACATCGACCGCTAGGACATCGTCCCCATTACGTTCGCGATAGACGTACGGCTCGGTTTCGACCCACTCGACGGCGTCGCCTCCCATGGTCTGTGTGACGAGACCACCATCATCAGTTGCGTCGACAGATAGTCGGCTTAACAGCCCAATCACTTGACGCCAGTCGTCTTCAAAAGCGGTAGCCGTAGACTTGTATTCACCCGCTACCGCCTCAGCGCGCTCGCGGCTCGTTCGCGCCGTGGTTGGATCAGGTGTTGGGGTTTCAGGGAACAAGCCGTATTCGGTCAGGATCTCGGCGGCGGGAGTGACTGGGTCTCCGAGACCGTTGAACCCGATGAACACTCCGACGTCGTGGTCTGGGAGCAGCCCCAGCCAAGCAGTGTAGTAGACGGTCCCGCCCGAATGACCGATGTACGATCCACTGGGAGGGCCGTACTCGAAGAACCCGTATCGCAGTCCGTTGACCGCCGGGTGACGTCCGTATTGTCGGCTGTGCATCGTTGCCATCGTCTCGCTGTTCAGTATCGCGTCGGTCCCGTACCCGAGATGCGCTTGCATGAACGCTGCCATATCGAGTGCCGTCGCACTCATCGACCCGGCCGGCCCCCAGTTGATGTACAACGGATCCGCCCGAGTAATTTCGTCGCCACTCGAATCGTGTGGGGCAGCCAGGTCGCCGGGGTGGTCAGCGGGAACCGGCTGTGTAAACGTGCTGTGGTTCATCTCGAGTGGACCACAGATGTTTGATTGGACGTACTCCTCGAAGGTCGTATCATATGCTTCAGCGACGATGTGACCGGCCAGCGTCGCGCCCCAGTTGGAGTACGCGACAGCTTCGCTTGGCGGGCGGATCCGGTCCGGTTGGTCCTCGACAAGCGCCGTTTCCAGACTGGTGAGTGCGTTCGAGTTCGTAACGAGTCCAGGATTTGGAACGACGCTGAACCCGGCAGTGTGGGTTCCGAGATGACGGAGCGTCACCGGGTCGGAATACGTGTCCGGGATAGTGACAGCGGAGTCCTCAAGATACCTGTTAACATCGGCATCCAAATCGAGGACGCCATCCTGTACGCCCTGCATTACTGCCGTCCACGTCACGAGTTTCGAGACCGATCCGATACGGGTGGCTGTCTCTTTTTTATCCATACGCCTCCCCGTTTCGACATCGGCGTGGCCGTATCCTTTTGCGAGTGCGATATCGTCGCCGTTGACAATCGCAACTGTCGCCCCGGGAGCAGCGTCGCCGAGCTGCGACGCCAGCGTCTCTTCGACAACCGACTCAAGATCGCTCATCTCGGGGGACACCGTCTCAGGAACCGTACCTGCCTCCACCGTGCGTGAACTGGCTTTCGCGCGGTCAGCAGTCGATCCGACGCCCGTCAGCGCCAGTCCGCCGACACCCGTTAGGAAGGTTCGTCTGCTGGTGTTGATCATCTCAAACGGAAGTCCCAGCGGTAAAGACAAATAAATAACACCAGTGTTTTAGAGCCTGAAACAGCGGTTCACCGATATACAGACGCGTCAGCCAACCCGCTGACCGCCTCGGTTCCGGGAGCCAGCGCGCGAGCGGGACGGTCAAATCGCCGTCGACAAGGCTCTCAGTCCCGCCCCGGCGCGTTTTATGTCGTAGAAACGGGAAGCCTCGGGGCTTGACCCCGAGGCGATTCACCCCGCCCGTCTCGGTGATCGCTCGACGAGTGGGGTGACAATTCTCTCTGGGAGTAGTAACCGTACGGATAAGAGCAAATCGCGACCACGACCGCATCTTCCGGTTTCTCGGCCTGTAACACGTACTCAGTGTATATGTGGCGCGGAAAACAGGATACGCGTATGCGAGTATGCCAGTCGATCGGTGGCGCCGATACGTGCACCGCGCATGCGAACCGGACCTACGGGACGTATCTCGATCAGACGGTCCCTCTAATCCAGTTGGAAACACCACAGAAGGGAAGCGTCTCAAGACGCGGGGTCCCCATCAAATTGCTTGGAATACGCTCTCTGGATTGAATATATCCCAATTTGAGGAGTCTCATCACGATCTCATTACGCCTCTGATCAAGAAGATGGACCCATTACGAGCGATCTATCCGTTCGGATTAGCTAGTGCGAACGTGATTATGGGTTTGCTTCTCTACCAGCTGTCTAAACCGGGGTGGGGAGGCTTGCTTGTCGTGATCGGCCTCTTTGTTATCCTCACTTTGATCGGAAGCGCTATCAGCGAATATCAATCCGCTTCCGAACGATCAACCTGATTTTGATATCCACATTTACTAGTCAACTACCCCATGATAAACGCCTTCGGCGTTTTGAGGGTGGGGCTTGTCCATGAACTCGGCGTCGAACCCTTTCGGGTGGGCGGTGAATCCGCCGCTCGGCGTCACCGTTCCACGTCGATGTCCGCGTCATGCGTCGTAGGTACTCAGGTCACTCTCACTGCATGTACGCTGACGACAGCCGCGACCTAAGATCGCCGTTCCGGAGGACAACGTATCCGACGGTGAGCGCAGCGACACAGAGCACGGCTGCGCCGTTGACTGCCCCGTACACCCCGACGAACTGTGTCGGGCCGGTGAACGTCGGCCGGATCAGCATCGGCAGAACCCCCGCAGCCTCACCGAAGTTTGCTAGCCCGTAGATGTTGTTTATCGCAAAGTTGATCAGGAAATGGAGGCCGATCGGCAGCGCCAGCGAGTCGGTCCACACGTACGCGCCCCCGAGGAGGAGCCCTAACGCCGCCCGAAATCCGAACTTTCCCAGCGTATCCGGGAAGTGCCCGAGACTGAATATCAGCGAGGACGCCACCACTCCTGCCACGACCGCGCCACGGTCGGACAGCCACCGACTCCGGAGTCCTTCGACGGCACTCGTCAGAATGAGGCCCCGATAGACCAGCTCTTCCCAGAAGGCCACAAACATCCACTGGATGGTCCACACTCCGAATGCGGCGGCGAACGGCAACACGTTCGCGCCAGCGCCACCCGAGAACACCTCGGAGACGGTCGCCCACCCGGCAAGCAGACTCACGGGGAGTGCTACCGCCATCCCCGCCAGGGCGATGACGCTGCCAGCGCCGAAGTCCTTCAGCCACGACAGGTCAAACGCGAGTCCGTAGTCGGTCAACGGTCGCCGGTCGACGTACCTCGCGACGCCAACCGCCACGAGGAGTCCAGAGAGGGCAGCGATGAGGTTTGAGGCGGCTCCGGTCATCGACGGCGGGAGTTCGGTGCCCGCGAGCGCCAGCCCCGGGAGCACGAAAATCCCCACGAGCGCGGCGACTTCCACTCCGAGGATCCGCCAGAGTGCACGGGGGCGATTCTCGGTTCGATTCCACAGCACGGAGACGACGCGTCCGGTGATGCCACCGTAATTAGTTCGCCGGTCGTCATCGCCCGACCGCGACGCGGTTCGTTCGAAGTTGGTGTCGGTGTCTGCTTCGGTCATCGACACCTGAACGCATGGACGCATGGAAAAAGGCCGATTTCCCTGGCTTCACTGGTTGAAGTCAACCTACCGTCGTATATGGGCTCGGGCGTGACATTAGTCTCGGCGTGGCATCCACAGCCCGTAGAGGATCAGTCCCAGACCGGTGAACTCGGGGATTTGGAGGAGGCTATTGAGGACCGGGGTGGGAAGCTCCAAGACGTAAATGAAGATGAGGGCCAGCGGAGCCTGAACGAACAATACTAGTATGAACCCGATCGCGATGTACAACATCGGACGGCTCTGATTCTGCCGGTATGCCGTGTAAGCGAGGTAACCGATCCCCAAACCGATGATCATCGGGATCACCTCGCTCAGCTGACGGACGGTTCGTAGCGTATCAAAATCAATCAATTGGAGCGGTGTATCGAGCATATTAGCTTCCCTCTACGAACTGCGTGAAGCGGTCTGCCATCCGTTCCCGACGTGAAATCGTAATCTCAAAGCCGTCTTCGCTGATATCGAGTTCGATCCCGTCAAGATCCGTCCGGTAGAGCTTGTAGTTTTTTCCGTCGGTGACTGGCTGGATATCTTCGGTAACCAGATCGTACTCGCGGAGTCGTTCGAGTCGGCGATAGACCGTCGGCTCCGAGACCCCGGCGCAGTCGCTGAGCTCCGCCGCCGAGCACGGTTCCTTCTTCGTCTCGACGAGAATCGTGCGCGTACACTCGTCCCCAAGCAAATCCGCGAGCGCTTCGGGATCTCGCACCTCGGACACGGTACATCGGTCATCTCTTCGTTCGTCAATATAGGTTGTGCCGTTCTAGCCGTTCTGTCTGGCTTCAGTAGGTGAAGCCACGAGAAACAGCCAGTCATACGTACGCTCAATATTCAGGTACGGATGTCCGAGAACCAGACACAGACTGTATGGCAGACCATAGCAGGGACACTGCTTGGCAGCATCGTCGTGTGTCTAGCCGTCCCAACCGGAATCGGTCCTGTCGCCGGTGGCTGGCTCGCAGGACGCGGACTCCAGCGCCAGCGTCGCAGGACCGTGGTGAGTGCCGTAGCCGGCGTGGTGGGAACACTGCCATGGACAGTGGTAACGTTTCTGGCCATGACGGGTGCTATTGAACCGGTGGGGTATCACAGGGGCATCGTCCGCGTGGGCGTACTGGCGGCTTCACCAGATGCATTCGTCCTCTGGCAGGAAGTCGGCCTGTCCGCCATACTCACGGTAACACTTGTCACGTTCGCGGTTGCTGGCGGTGTCGTCAGCAGTCTGCCAGGTGGCGGAGTCCGGTCTCGCCGTGAGAAGCTATCATAGTGAGTCATCAATGTCTACACGCATACCGACAAGCGTGCTCCTCCCGACGGTGTCTTGGACCCACGCCTGTGACGATGTCGCCGCAAAGTTGGGTCCCGAGGACGAGCTCCTCATCATCCACGATACCGAGGACGACCCGGTTGCGGACCGAAACACGCTCCCGGAGAACGTCCAGTTGATCCCCGCCGGCGGCCCTGTCGGGTGTTCGGGGAAAGCAAATGCTATCGCTGTAGGGATGGAGGCTGCCAATTACTACCGTTTCGTCTGGACCGACGATGATTTTCATCACCCCTCGGACTGGCTTGACCGCCTCCGCGAGGACTACGCCGAATACGGCCCGACAACGGAGCTGCCGGCGTTCGTCGGTCAGGATCCGCTTGCAGTTCTGTTAGAGCCTGTTTATGCTCTTGGGGGAACGCTCGGGACGTATATGGGCGACCACGCCTGGGGTGGATCCGTCATATTTGACAGAAGTGATCTTGACGGGGAAAGGTTCCTTTCGGAGCTCCGCCAGACTATCAGCGACGATGGTCGCCTCGGGGAACACACCGATGTAACGTCAGTTCAACGCTGACGCCGGGTACCAATGGGTGGAAGTCTCCGGCAGACGGTTGAACGACATATCCGGTTCAACCAGATTTTCGCAACGCATGATCCAACGGTAGCGAAACTTTCGTTTGGTGTGTTGGTCGCATCGTGTTCAGATAAGG